>QZLB01000108.1 GCA_004796425.1 Desulfobulbaceae bacterium
ATTTTATGGTACAGGCGGGTAAAAAAATCATCAGGAACCTCATCGTGCCCGCCAGAATCAGTATGATGTTTTTTCCTCCCCAATATTCTTACCGCAGCCCAGGGTGTAACGGTGAAGGCGATGATCAGTGAAAAAATCATCGCAGCAGATGCGCCAATGGGGATGGGTCGCATATATGGTCCCATCAGTCCTCCAACAAAAGCCATTGGTAAGATTGCGGCAATTACCGCCCAGGTGGCAAGAATTGTTGGGTTACCAACTTCCCCAACCGCCTCAACGGAAATTGACAGAATCGAGCGACCTCTGTTCTCAGGAAGACGGAGATGGCGGACAATATTTTCAACGACAACAATGGCATCATCGACCAAAATACCAATGGAGAAGATCAGGGCAAACAGCGTGATTCTATTGAGTGTGTATCCATACAGGTAGAAAACCAGCATGGTCAGCGCAAGTGTGGAAGGTATTGCCAACATAACCACGATAGACTCACGCCAACCAAGAAACAGCAGAATCAGGATCGCCACCCCAAAGACAGCGATGGCCATATGGAGCAGCAATTCATTTGATTTTTCAGAGGCGGTTGCGCCATAATCCCGCGTGATACTGATTTCAATATCAGCCGGAATGACTGTGCCTTTCAGACTTTGAACTTTCTTATTCACCGCCTTAACCACTGAAACCGCATTGGCTCCCGGTCTCTTGGCGACGGAGATCGTCACCCCAGGCTGAACCTCCCCCAGTTCTGGTGAACCATACAGGACGTATTGGCTGGGATCCTGGGGGCCATCATACACCTCCGCTACATCTTCAAGATAGACAGGTTTCCCGCCATACACTCCCACTACGACGCGCTTAATTTCCTCAATATTTTCCAGGAACGTACCGGTCTGCAATTCGATCTCATTATTGGCACTGAGCAAACTGCCGGACAGACTTTGACGATTAGCCTGCTGCAATAGTGGTATCAAATCGTTTATGGAGAGATTGCGGGACGCAAGCAAAAGAGGATCGAACCGGATCCGTACCTGTCTCTTGGTCCCTCCGATCAGCTTGGTTTCCGCAACTGAGGAAATATTTTTTATGGAGTCATCAAGTTCAGCAGCGACCCTTCTGAGCATGTAATGGTCATAATGCTCACTGTGCAATGTCAGGGCCAGAATGGGAACATCATCGATGGTGTGAGGTTTAATTAAAGGACGTGAGACCGAATGTGGTATGCGGTCAAAATTGGTCATCAACTTCTGGTTCAGTCGGACGATTGCTTTCTCCAGATCGGCGCCAACGTAAAACCTCACCACCAGAAGACTCTGCTCTTCCATGGAAGTAGAGTAGATATATTCTACATTGGGTAGCTCATAGAGCAGTTTCTCCATGGGGATGGTTACCTGCTCCTGGATTTCCTGGGGAGTTGCCCCATGCATACTGACCATCACATCGATCATCGGTACCTTTATCTGGGGTTCCTCTTCCCTGGGTAACATGACAATCGCCAGTAAACCAAGAAGCAGTGAGGCAATGATTCCCAGCGGGGTCAATTTTGAATCAATAAAGGCTGATGCCAATTTACCTGCAAATCCACTCTGCTTGATATCTTTGGTATCCATATACTTTCAGGCTCGTGTTAGAGATAATAGCGGTTACCGCACGGTAACGGGTTGTCCGTCGGCAAGTCTTCCACTGGTAGGAATAGCCACCAGATCGCCTTCAGAGAGACCGGAGAGTATTTCTATCTGCTGGTCGAACGAAAGTCCGGTTTTGACCAATTGGAGTTTCACTCGATCCTTATCCACAATGAAGACCTGTTCGAGCTGTCCCACCCTGGATACTACATTATGGGGGACCAGAATTGCTTCCCCCACGGCGCCAGCCAGACTGACCCGGGCAAACTGACCGGATCTGATCCTGGGCTCTGACTCGATTGACAGGGTGACAGGAGCCGTTCGTGAATGGGGATCAGCTGCTGGAGCAATTTCTATCACGACCCCATCAATTCGGAGTCCGGCAGCAGGTATATGAACCGGCAGTGTATCACCGATTTGCAACCCCAAAACAAGACTTTCCGGTACCGATGTGGCAATTTCAAGGCGATCTTCTCCCTCAAGGGTCAGAAGCGGTCTCCCGGGTGTGGCGAGATCACCAACATTGCTTGGTTTGCTGGTTATAACACCGGTAAAGGGTGCTTCGATACTGGCGTAACTGAGCATAGTTTTGGCCTCTTTATACGTGGCAGCGGCTATGGTACGTGCTTCTTCCAGAGATTTGACGGTTTCCTTGGTCGCGGCATTTTTCTTCAGCAGGTTCTGCTCACGGGTAAGGTTGCGTTCGGCCTGTTCCAGTTGGGCTTTTGCCTGCAGGACTTTCGCAGCTATTTCGCCGGCGCTTATTCGGACCAATTGCTCACCTTGGGCAACACGCGAGCCCAGTTGAACGTGCATTTCTAGGATGTTGCCGCTTAGCCGAGAAGCAATCACTGCCCGATCGGTAGCCTGTACATTTCCCATGACTTCGACTTGCCTGAGTGGGGCACTTTTTTTAACGGTAACCGTTTCAACGGGTATACTTTCAACTTTTGCCGGAGTTGCCGAACGGTGAGAGTGATCTGAATCACACGCAGCAATCAGAACAAGTATCAGCAGGATGGCAGAAAAATGGTAAGATCTTTTAAGTTTCATTTCTGGTTCTCCAATAGCTCTGCAGTTGTTGGGGCGAACTGCTGTAGACCTGAGGCGCGACGCAGGTTAGCAATAGCGATTTGATAATTGGCATTGGCGGATGACTGGCGAACCAGTGCATCAGTAAGTCTGACCTCAACATCAATCAGGTCCGATGCGAGTATTACTCCCTCTTTAAACCGTTCCCTGCTTAATTGGGCGCTTTCCATGGCAAGATTTACCATATGCTGGGTAACCTGCTTGCGTTGTTCAGCTTGGGAATAGTTGATTCTCGCTTTTTCCAGATCGAGGTTCAGTGCCAGCCGTGCTTTCTCGTATGATTCTTTGAGTTTCTGGTATTCTGCACGCTTCATGGCCAGCTCTGCTCCGGTCTCATTACCATTGTACAGATTGTAATTGAGTCTGAGACCAGCTGCCCATGAGTCTCCAGAACCGTCGTCCATTAATGAGTAGTCAAGTTGATAGTTGGCGAAACCATCAAGGGTAGGGAATCGTTTGGATTCGGTGATTTTCTGGGCAGCAGCTGCAGCGTTAAGTTGTGCTTTGAGTGCCTGTAACTTTGGTCGCGTTACAACGCTATCGTTGTTTGGAATGTTTTGGGAAAAGGAATCTGTCGTATCTATGGTAACGCTCTCTTCCTCCAGACCGAGCAGGTTCAGAAAAACCTGGTTGGCTAGATTGAGTTGGTGCTCACTGATGATGACATTTTCACGTGCACTGGAGCGCTCGACCTCAAAGTTGAGCACATCAGTTTTGAGAAGGTCCCCTGCTTCATATCGGGCTTTGGCAACCTGCAAAGATGAATTGATTGCCTCCAACTGGCTCTTTCGAGCATGTTGTTGCTCCTGTGCCTGAAGAATCATCATAAAAGCGTGCACAACCTGATAACCCAGCAGGTGTTCAGTCTCTGTCCTGCTGATCCTGCTTGAATTAAGTATTGATTCAGCCATATCTACACTGGCCCCATTCCTCCCCCCGTTGTAGATTTGATATTTTAGTTCTGCTTTAAAGCCGAGGTTGTCGGTGTTACCGGGATCGTTGAAATCAATGCTGTTATCAAACGATCCCTGGTTCAGGATATTACCAAACGAGTACATGGGATTGTCTGTTTGACTATAGGCTGCGCTTACATCAACACGTGGGAGGTAGAAAGATTTGTTTTTCTCGAGCAAAGCAGCAGATTGATTGATTCGTTGCAAGGCAATTTTGGAGTCGGGACTGTGGTTAAGGGCAAAAATGACCGCTTTCTTTGGTGTCCAGACCTTTTCGGTAGCAAAAGCAGGGGGTATGCTTACCAGAAGAGCGCCCACAACCAGAATCATGCCTAGACTTTTTTGAAACGGGAAAAATTTCATATGAGCCTCATGATGAAGGTGATATGATTTTTACTTAATTTAATTAAAAACTTTAATAGGTGTAATTCGAGAGCTTCCTGTTGTCAAAACATTTTACTGGATATTTGGATTAACTACATGAAAAAGTTAAAAAAATACTACAAAGTGGTATCCTGTTGTGGGTGGTAGGTGGTTTCTACGAATAACTGTTCAGGCTATCACGGTGATACCTGAATAAAAACACTACCCCAAACGCAAACATCAGCCAAAGTACTACCCCGAATATTATCAGTGCATAATCCAGCGTATATTTGCCGGCCAGATAACCGATGGCAGGACCGCCAACCGTGAAGCAGACCCGGACCAGCAGGCTGCGGATTGATAGAACGGTGGCCCGGATTTCTGATTCACAGTTCAGGTTTGTCAGGTTTCGCAGAAGCGGGGTTGCATACCCCCTTACCAGATAGAACAGGGTGAGGACAATCAGAGCTGGAACGATCGGCAGGATTCCCATTAAGATGTAGGAAAGTGGCATGACCACAAAGATAAGGAGAATTGCCTTTCTCGTACCGATTTTCCTTACTACCAGAGCTGTAGAGGCGGAGACGACCGCAACGCAGAGATTGAGCAGAACCCAGAGCGGGGTAATCTGTACTTCGGTAAAACCATGAGCCACAAAATAAATCTGGGCGGTCCAGGCCATGGTCAGTGTGGCCGTTCCTGTTGCAGCCGAGAGGATAATAGTTGAGCTCAGCTTGAGGTCTTTGAACAAGGCATGTTTACTGATTTCAATGATCTGGCTAAATGATGGCCTTTCGGTAAGCTTTTTTCTGGCAGGTTCAATCAGGAGCAGAGAGGATGGAATGGCAATCGCCGCAATCATTGTTTGCGCAACATATACTCCACGATAACCAAGCCACAAGGCAATTAAACCACCTCCAACAGCGGCCGCTGTTTCAGCGAGATTCCCCAGGGCGGTAATTCTTCCTTCATAGCGAATATAGTTATGTTCTCGCCTGCTTACCACAAGACTGTCATAAAGCAGCGCTGAGTCGGAACCTGAGATAAAACTGCCGCCGAGTCCAAGGATCAGCTCGGCGATGAGAAATCCTGAAAAATCGTGGGAGATTGAAAGGACCGCAAACCCAAGAGTGCCAAGAATGCCACCACAGATCAGTGAGGTGCGACGACCGATAATATCCGCCATGTATCCGGAAGGAATTTCAAAAATGGCTACGGAAAACGAGTAGACTGCCTGGAGCAGGAAAATATCAAACGTGGACAACCCATTTTCGTTATAGAAAAGCGCCACAATTGGCATGATCAGCATCAGCCATTTGGAGAGCCTGATCAAATAGAGATAATATATGTTAGCGGCAGGTGAGCGGTATTTCATGATCGTGGTCAACTTTCAGGTGCGTGTTGCTGATTATTAATCCGACACGCTACAACACGCTATCATTTTTCTCACGTGTGCTCAACGTTCAGGCGATACTCAACGGCTGGAAAGAATGTGCGCTTTCTATCCTATTGCAGGATCCCCTCTGGTAGATCACGAGTCAATCGCAGGTTGAGGTGACGCTTTCAGGAGGTCGAGCCGGATCATATTGGCGTAATGAAGATTGTTGTCCATCAGTTGCTCATGAGAGCCCTGCTCAACAATAATGCCGTGTTTCATCACGATAATTCTATTGGCTCGGCGAATGGTGGAGAGCCGATGAGCGATTACCAGTGACGTGATATCGGAAAAAGACTCGGTCAGCGCTTTTTCCAGCACCGATTCGGTAACCGAATCAACCGATGCGGTTGCCTCATCGAGCACCAGCACACCGGGGCGTTGGCATAGGGTGCGGGCAAATGAGAGGATCTGTTTTTCTCCAGCTGAGAGTTCCATGCCTCCCTCACCAATCATGGTATCGAGCCCGTCGGGCAGGTTGTCTACAATACGTTTCATGCCGGTTTCTTCGATGATTGTCTCCACTTCTGCACGACTGATCTGTTTGTCCAGTCTGATATTATCAAGCATCGACTGGGGCAGAATGAAAACATCCTGCAGAATAACCCCGATATAGCGACGCAAATCTCTTAAGGTAAAGGTGCGAATATCACGGTCATCAATCGTGATCCTCCCTTGGTCGGGCTCATAAAACCTGAGGAGCAGATTGATCAATGTTGTTTTCCCCGATCCGGTTGCCCCGACGATAGCCACCGTCTCACCAGGTTGGATACTGAGATCAATACCACGTAAAATTGGTGAGTCTTGATCGTAGCTGAAACCAATCTGCTGGAACTTGATTGCTCCCTTCAACCCTTGTGTTGACGCTGGTTGTTCAGGATCGGTTATTTCCGGTTTCACATCAAGCATCTCAAAGATGCGTTCTGCTGAGGCCAGGGCCGACTGAACAATCGAATACTTTTGTGACAGTTCGCGCAATGGCTGGAAGAAAAGCCGCATGTAGGCGAGAAAGGCAACCAATTCACCAATGGTGAGGCTCTGCTCAAGGATCAATGCGCCGCCATACCACAGGATGAGTGCAATTGCAGTCATGCTCAAGAACTCGGTCAGGGGCATGAAAAAGGCGAAAAGGCGAATTTGACTCAAGGTGCGGTTCAGGTATTCACCGCTCAGCTCACGGAAGCGCTCCGCACTGGCTGTCTGCCTGTTGAAGAGTTGAATGATTGAAATCCCAGAAACAGACTCCTGAATATAGGTGTTCAACTTGGATAATTGCGAGCGAATTGCCCTGAATCGTTTCCGGGCCAGTCTGGCAAAAAATACCGTGATCAGGGCTGAGACGGGTACGAACAGGCTCATCACCAGGGCCAGCCTGAAGTTTGTTAAAAACAGTACCAACAGGATGCCAACAATGCGCAGAACATCATTGAAAATGGTGACCATCACCGAGGTGAACATCTCATGCATATTCTGGATGTCATTGGTTAATCGGGTGACCAGCCTGCCGGTTGGTTGTTTCTCCAGGAATCCCAGATCAAGATCGAGCAAATGGGAAAACAGATTTTGCCTGATGCGATGCATTACCGATTGACCAACCCATTCAAGCAATAGTACCTGGAAAAAGGTAATGACAAAGATTACGATGACCAGTCCTGCAAAAAGCAGGGCTGTGGAGCTGACTCCTTCAATACGTGCATCGGTGGTTAGCGCTGTTGCAGTTATATACAGATCGATCGCGTTTTTGATCAGATAAGGCAGGCTCAGGGTTGTACCAGTGAGAACCAGAGAAAGTAAGACCGCCACACCAATAGCACGCTGATATCCACGACTGATCGAGAAAATCCTCCGCCACAGACCAAATTCAGCAAAAGATGGGCCTTTACCCTGTTCTATGTAGCCGAAGTTACGCATGAGAAGCCTCGGAAATACTATTCAGCTGCTTTTCATACATCGCCTGGTAGAAAGGATTCCGTTCTTTGAGCTGCTCGTGGGTCCCTTCTTCGGTCAGCCTGCCATCCTTGAAAATGAAAATTTTCCTGGTCATTGCCAACAATTTTACTCGATTCGATACGATGAATACGCTCTTGCCCTCGAATCTGCGCTGGAGTGATTGCAGGATCAGGCTTTCGGTTTCGGTGTCAACAGCCGACAAACCATCATCTATGACGAGAATCTCACGGTCGCTGACCAGTGCCCTGGCCAGGGCGAGGCGTTGCCGCTGGCCCCCGGAGAGGCTGATGCCGCGTTCGCCGATCTTGGTCTCATAGCCTTCAGCAAAGGCCATGATCTCATCATGCATCAGGGCATCCTTGGCTCCTTCGATAATTTCATGTTCATCAGCGTCTGGTTTGCCGAATCTGATATTTGCAGCAATCGTATCTGAAAATAATACCGGCTCCTGGCTGACATACGCAATACGAGAGCGGATCGCATCGAGCGTGAGGCGGTTTACATCGACCCCTCCGAAAAAGAGGGAGTGGTCTTTCACCGGGTAGAGTCTCACGAGAAGACGACAAAGCGTAGACTTGCCACTGCCGGTTTTCCCGGCAATGCCATAGACCCCCGGTTCAACAATTAAATTAAGGTCATGAAGGGTTGGTTGGGCTCCTTCGGGGTAGGAAAAATTTAGGTTTTGGGCCGAAAAGGGGTGGGCAAGGTCAACCCCGGTCTGCTCCCGGATTGGTTCAACCAGGAGTGGTTTGGTGGAGATCAGCCGATAAATTCTTCTGAGGGCGGTGACGCCGCGTTGCATCAGATTGGTTACCCAGCCCACAGCCATCATTGGCCAGATCAACATCTGCAGATAGGTAATAAAGGCGACAAAATCGCCCATGGTGATCACTTCCTTAATAACCAGAGAACCACCATAGACCAGGATTGCCAGCAGGCCGAGGTTGCCGATCAGGGTTGCAGCAGGAAACAGCAACCCCTGGATCATTGCAACCCTGATATTTGCCTTTACGTAATCATTTCCCAGCGCATCAAAACGACGATTCTGGATATCTTCCAAACTGTATGCTTTACAGAGCTTTACAGAAATGAGTGCGGATCGAGCGTATTCGGTAAGAACCGCAAATTGTTCCTGAACCGTATTGAACCGAGTGTGCAGTTTACCCGAGAGCATCTTGGTGGAGATGGCGAGAATGGGCATTGGGAGCAGGGCGAACAACGTAAGCATAGGGTGGATATGAATCATAAAGCCAATAGCGGCAATGGATAGAATTAATGCATCAGCCGCTGCGACCAACCCCATCCCGCAGGCCATCTGGACCGCTCCCAGATCATTGGAAGAATGGGCCATGATATCGCCGGTGGAATGTTTCTCAAAGAATGGCTGGTCCATGGTCAGAACATGATCGTAGAGTTGGTTTCTCATCGTGTTTTCAAGATATCTCGAGAAACCGATGATCAGCATTCGCCAGAGAAATCTGAAACAGATCACCAGGATGCCGATTGCCATGATGCCGATACCAAAATAGAACAAACTCCGATGAGTTGCCGTACCAGCCGTCAGTGAGTCGACGCCATGTTTCATGATTCGCGGTACGGTGAGTTGAAGAAAATCAACAAAGATCAGCGCAGTGAAACCAAGCAGCAGTCGATTTCGATGCTTTCTGAAAATAGGGACCAATTGCTTCAGTAAAGCAGATAACGAAGGTTCTTCGCGGGATTGTGATGGAGAGGAGTGTGCTGTATTACTTCTGTGATTCAATGATTATCGCCTGATCTATATGATACTTGTGGTCAATGAACGACTCTGGTATAGAATTTACTGCCTTCTAAAGTAACAACGATAAAAAAAATTGCGATTAGAATGGTGGAGAATCAAGACTATTATAACCCCTTGCAACCAGTGGAGTATGTCCCATGAAACTGAGCTTTGGCCCCATTCTAATCATCTTGATCGGTATCTTTCTCCTGCTGTCCAATCTCGACCTGCTGCCACTGGGACAACTAAAAACGCTTGCTGCGACCTGGTGGCCGCTGGCGTTGATCATATTCGGCTTTTTGCAGTTGATTAAAAAGCGCTGAGTTTACATTTTAGAAAATATTCAGATTCCAGGCAGTACCTTGATGCACCCCATGTTTAATTAATGAGTCCCACCCGCGTTTTTTCTCTGCTTTTCACCATTTTTTCATAGCGGGTTCATCGTTTCTTCACAAAACTCTGATACCTTGCAATGGTATTGCACTTCTTCGATCCTGGCATCGTGAAGTGAATAACCTCTTCTCTCCTTTCTCTTGGGCGCCTCAACCGGTACTCTCTGGAAGAGGCGCCTGTCTTTTGGGATGAAACGCTTATGACTGTTGGTCAGTTGATGCGGACCATGATTCAGGGAGCCCTTTGATGTAAACATCCTGTTTGGCGTAGGGGATTTCAATGCCTTCTTCACCGAACTGCTTGTAGATCTTGGTATTCATGATATCAACCACCCGGCCTCTGTCTTCAGGGCTGTCGACCCAGAACAGGAGCTCGAAATCAAGGCTGGAGGCACCGAAAACCCTGAACCTCACTCGCGGTTTCGGTGATTTACAGACAGCGGACTCTTCGGTGGCGGCATTGG
Source organism: Desulfobulbaceae bacterium (assembly GCA_004796425.1). Taxonomy (GTDB): domain Bacteria; phylum Desulfobacterota; class Desulfobulbia; order Desulfobulbales; family Desulfocapsaceae; genus MADRE3. Next base: position 10,031 of record QZLB01000108.1, read on the forward strand.
TCAGAATTTCAGTAACCTTGTCGATATCAGAACCATAGGCCACACCGATTTTCAGTCGGATTCGCATCTTTTCATGGGGGCCACCCGACTGGTTAATAATGGTAGAATTTCCAATGATGGAGTTGGGGACCGTAACTTCGATATCATCCCGGGTGAGGATTCGTGTACTCCGAAGACCGATATGGGTAACCTTGCCACGTCCCGCTTTATCTAGGACCACATAATCTCCGACTTTATAGGGAGCATCTGCCAGGATGAAAACTCCGCTGAAAAGATTTGAAAGTGTATCCTTGGCTGCAAAACCGATGGCAATACCGGCAATACCAGCCGAAGCCAGCCAGGCAGTCATGTCAATTTTCCAAATCATGAAGATGCCATAGATACCTCCACCAAAAATCACGACCTTAGCCAGGTTATCAAAGAGAGTCAGAGTCCGGCGCTGAATGAATGAGAAACGGTCGGTCAGATCGGCAAGTCTGGTAAGCACCAGTGTTGAGAACCTGATAAAAAAGACGACCCAGATAAGAATATTCAAACTCCTGAAGCATCTTCGAGCAATCACCTGAATGGTATCTGAGAGCGGCATTAAACTCAGACCGGCGGTAATACCAATTACCACCAGAGAGTAATAAACCGGTGGGCGAAGGAGTTTGACAATTTGATCGTCGATAAGAATTGTCGTGCGACTGGTTATTCGCTGTACTGTTTTGAACAGAATCCAGGTGAGAATTGAGGAGATGGTAAAGGTGATAAGGATTACCAGGCTTCCCTGAACCCAGGGGTTTCCGGAGAGCAGGTCGGTAAGTGGTTTGATCCAACCGGCAATGGATTGGTCCATTGCACTCTTTGTCTCCGATGATAACACATTTTCAGCTGCACCGAGCAGAGAGAGTAAGAGCAGAAGCTGCGTGATTAAAGTGATTTTACGGCGGGTGTTTTGGTTGTCCATCATGATGTATTCCCTTTAAATTCTCAGGCTGATTGGAAACGTTTTTTGTGCGGATCAGTCAGGTCAACGTCATGCTAATGCAGAAACGATCATCTTTCAACGGATTAGCGTGAAAGGCGGCAGGGATATCACTCGCGGCAAATATTACTATATGGCAAGACTTGAAAAAGTAATATCCGTGATTATCTATTATTACAAGTGGAAGAATTCAACGGGGTTGTCC
>QZLB01000263.1 GCA_004796425.1 Desulfobulbaceae bacterium
AAAAACATCATACTGATTCTGGCGGGCACGATGAGGTTCCTGATGATTTTTTTACCCGCCTGTACCATAAAATCATGGATCCGCTGCTTGCCCATCGAGGCTGGCGAATTTCATTTTTTATCGGTATCACCCTGTTGCTTCTCGGCTCGGCAGGAATGGTTGGTCTCGGTCTGGTAAAAGTAAAGATGCTTCCTTTTGATAACAAAAGTGAGTTTCAGGTTATTCTTGACATGCCGGAAGGCACCCCACTGGAGAAAACTTCCCGGGCTGCACTTGAAATGGCAGAAATTATCAAAAAAGATCCCGCAGTCACCGACTACCAAATCTATGTGGGAACCGCATCTCCCTACAACTTCAACGGATTGGTAAGACATTACTTCCTCAGGAGTGGACCTACGGTTGCCGATATCCAGGTCAACCTGCTTCCCAAACATGATCGTGCCAAGAAAAGTCATGATATTGCAAAACGATTACGCCCTTCCCTCCAAGCAATTGGCGATCGATATGGTGCTTCAGTGGTAGTTGCTGAGGTGCCCCCGGGTCCTCCGGTCCTGCAGACGCTGGTTGCAGAAATTTATGGTCCGACTGAGCAGAGTCGGGTCAAACTGGCCGAAGCGGTGAAACATATATTTCAGACAACTGAAGGGGTTGTCGATGTTGACTGGTATCGAGAGACAGAGAGGTTGAAGACCGTCATCAGTGTAGACAAAGAAAAAGCCGCACTCAGCGGTATATCCGCCGGACAGATCAGCCGGACCATCGACCTGGCGGTTAAAGGCCAATCCATCGACTTATTTCACCTTCCATATGATAAAGAACCCGTGGAAATTATCCTTGAATTGCCACGATCGCAGAAGTCGAGGGTAGACGAACTGCTCACGTTATCATTGCGCTCTGAAAGCAGCCCTGATGGTCCCCTGATCCCATTGAGAGAACTGGTGCAGTTAAGTGAAAAACCAGTTCCGCAACCGATTTATCGAAAAAATCTTAAACCCGTGATCTATGTGACCGGGGATGTTGCCGGAAAAATTGAAAGCCCGGTCTATGCGATACTTGAGATGAACCAGCGTATAAAAGCTTTGAACCGCGAAGCTTACGATGGCAGCTCCGGCCCGGTAAAAATCTACAACCTCTTTCAGCCCTTTGATCTGCAGGAACCATCCATGAAGTGGGATGGTGAATGGCATATCACCATCGAGGTCTTTCGTGATCTTGGCCTCGCCTTTTGTGTCGTGCTCATCCTCATCTATATGTTGATGGTCGGCTGGTTTAAAAACTACATCACCCCATTGGTGGTGATGGCTGCCATTCCCTTCTCACTCATCGGTATTCTGCCTGCACACTGGGGATTCGGGGCATTTTTCACCGCAACTTCAATGATTGGTTTCATGGCGGGAGCTGGCATCGTGGTGAGGAATTCGATAATCCTGGTTGATTTTATCGAACTCCGCATCAGGCAGGGTCTTCCCCTTGCCGAGGCGGTTGTCGAAGCTGGTGCCGTGCGATTCAGGCCGATGTTGCTCACTGCCCTTGCTGTTGTGGTTGGTGCCTCGGTAATCCTTGCCGACCCAATCTTCCAGGGATTGGCAATCAGTTTAATGTTTGGAGAGATTGCCTCCCTGTTGGTTAGCAGAATGGCAGTGCCGGTGATGTATTTTGTGGTGAAGAACAGAACTCAGGTAAAATCGGGTACAACAGCCTAAGCAGAATATTTGACCGTATCTCCAAAGTAAGAAGCCCCGTTCCACGGAAGCAGAACAGGGCTTTTTTTACCAGTGTCAGGGACGTTTCTTTATTCAAGATCTTGCGGGGTAAGCACAGGTAACGCGGTAGATGAGGGGCGCGGTTGCTGAACAGGTTGAACCGGAACCGGTGGTGTCGGCTCAGGGCTGACCGGCAAAAAGGTTGGTTCTTCCGATGGCGAGGATGGCAGATCAAATGCATCAAGCCCCGCTGGTGTGCTGGCCTCGGTTTCAACGCGGGAACGGGCCTCAGCCGCCTGCTCCTCCTGAATAATTGCCGGAAGCAGGGTCGGGTCAAGCAGGTTCATTTCCTTTTCAACACGTTGAATATTGCCAACAACCTTCTGAGAGATTTCCACCTCCGGATATTTTGTCAGAATCCCTTTGAGGATTTTCCGAGATTCTACCAGGAGTCGTTTTCTGCTCTCAGGATCTGAGGTCTTGGTAAACCGAATGAACAGTTCTGCCGCCCGACGCCGGTCATCACGAGCGGCCTGCAAAGAGAGCTCTTCGATTTTGGTCTGGGCTTTGCTAGAGTACTCCGTACCAAGCAGCCCTGTAAAGAGCTCAATTGATGCGTCATATTCTTTCGTTTCGGCAAGCTTCATTCCTTCATTCCAGGTTCGCTGCAACTCCTGCATTCGCTCAATTTTCAAAGTCTCCCGAGCGACCGCTTCGGCCAGGACAAGCTCGTCCGTCTTGGCACTGACCGCTTTAACCTTTTCGTCTCCAATGATTTCGGTAGGAATGGTCTGCAACAGCTCCATGGCATCCTGGTATTTCTGTTCTTCCGCCAGCCCGTCAACTCGTTCAAAATAGCCATTAAACCATTCGTCGGCCTGACTCAGTGCAGCCTCCTTGATGATATCGACATTTGATGATACCGGTGAATAGGGATAGCTCTGCAGAAACTCATCTGCTTTCCAGACAATTTTATAACCGTCACGCTCTGGTAAAAACCCGAGAAATTGACGGAGGAGGCTGGAAAACTCTGTGAGTTCAGGGCTTCCCTGGCTGGAGCGCTCAAGGATGGATAATTGCAGCTTCGACCATTCCTCAATTTTTCCAATGGCAAGGTAATCTGCTGAAATCTGATCATACTGTTTCTCCGCTGCAAGATAGTCTCCAGAAGCTGTGTAGAGATCAGCAAGCACTTTCCTCAGTGACAAGAGATCTGTCGGCTGTTCTTTGGAAGCCGACATTTCATCGACAATCTGCTGATAGATCTCCGCAGCCTTTTCCTGTTGATCAAGATACATTAAAGCATTGCCAAACAGTATTTTGGTCTTCAGATCTACCCGCTCCACCTGATAGGCAGGAATCTTGCGCCACACCTGAACCACTTCGCTGTACTCTTTGTTCGATGAATAGCGCTCGATCAACGCCTCAATCTGGCTGAGGTCAGCGCCCTCCTGGCGTTCCTGCCAGCCAGCCGCTTTCTTATCAGTGGTGGCAAGCATTCGCCCACAGTGACTATCCAAAAAAGAGATATCCTGCTTCTGCAATTCCATGACATCCGCTGGGGTGTAGAGTTGTGAGGAACTGATAACATTACGTTGCAGCATATCATCCCGTAAGCGGCCATAGCTATTCAACACTTTCTGAAGATCACGAAAACAGCGCACCATCTGCTCGGTCTGTTCCTGAGTCAGATTCATCACGACGGACTGTTCATCGAGTTCTTTCCACCGGTCAAGTTTACGTCCATATTCATAGATTCGATCATTGACATGATCAATGGAGAGTGATGCCGCCTGCATGGCGGCGGGGTTTGCAATACCCTCGGAAACCACTGGGTCAGGCATCGGTTGTGGCGCCGATTTAGCCATCATGGAGTCATCACTGACCTGAGGTGAAGAAATAGATTCTTCGACAATGGGCGTGGGCGGCACATAATTCGGATCCGCCTGGGGTGGGGAATTCACTCGCACCTGCCGCGCATTACAACCCGCGATGAGCATTGTTATACAGATGATAATAATGAAATAATTATGAACCTTCATCGGCTTCTCTGAATAGTTTCTTTAAGTAGCAGGTACCTGAAACCGGCATAAAAAACGCTGGAGTACCCGATAATTCTCGGCATCCTGTGCTAAATCCCACTACTGGTAAGGGTCTTGTCATTCTCACGCTCACAAAGTCTATCGACTCTGAAAACAAATATCTTAAGTCATTAAGGACAAATAAGCAAACAGACTTTTTCTAGGAACTGGCCTGAAAAGTTGAAAAGGAAACCGTCCCGTTCGCTCTTTTGATCAACCGCTTCAACTGGTTGAAACGAGCACGCTGACACGAACCGACAAAGTACTTCTGGTCTGTAAAGCTGGCTTTAAAGTAAACGATATCCTTTTTCTTGGTGAAATAATTGAAAATGATCAGCCAGAAGTTCACCGGTTGAATGAAGGTAGGGTTGGCCATCCCCCACTCCATACTGCCTGAATATTCACCATGCCGTTTGATACCCTGAATCTCAATGTCATTTAAGTGACTGTAGGGCAATAACGGCTCAGATTCATCTCCAGCACCTTCGATTCTAAACCCCTGAGAATCAAATCCAACACGCTTCACGACAAAATCACCTGAGTGTAACTCAATCGATTGCATCAGCTCTCTGTATACGGGTTAGCCACCCGTCTCCGCCTCTCAATAGTATTCTTTCCCTTTTACGCAGCATCAGATTCGCTGCGATAGAGCTTCATTCCACGCGCCAGATAATTTTTCAAAGCATGGGGGTGGTCGAGCGTGCAGGTGTGAAGCCAGACCCGCTCCACCCGGTCAAGTGAAAAGGCCGATTGTATTGCTTCAGTCAACAAATAACCGCCGTACCCCCGACCAATGAATGGAGCTGCCAGTCCAAAATAGACAATCTCCACCTCTGTGCCAACCTGCACCAATTCAAAATAACCCGCAATTGAACCCTCACAATATGCTACCCAGGTATGCAGATTTTCGTTGAGCACGTAATCAGCCCACATCTGATCATCCCAACTATTCTTATCTCGCCAGAGCCACTTTTCACCAATGAATTGATACAGGAACCGGTTAAATTGAAATTGTTTAATCAAACATTTCGACACGGTTATACCACCTGGATCTTCACAACCGTTGAGCTCCTCTTCTGAGCTTATTTCCAGATAATGGGTAATCAGTTCAGCCATCGGGTAAACCATCAACGCTGTTCGTTATTCCACTGCTCGATCACTTCCGAAGCCGCCCGAAATGCCTCAATACCGGCCGGTACACCGCAATAGACTGCAGATTGCAGGAGCACTTCCCTGATTTCATCCTGGCTGCAACCATTCCTCAATGCACCGCGAACGTGTAGTTGCAACTCTTTTGGTGCTTTCAGAGCGGCGAGCATCGCGATGGTAACCAAGGAGCGTGTCTTTTTCGGCAGTGCTTCCCTGGTCCAGATTTCGCCCCAGCAGTTTTCTGTTACCAATTCCTGCAATTCACCGGTAAATTCCGTGGCCGCACTGATTGCCCTGTCTACGTATTCATCACCCAGAACTTCCCGTCGTATCGCCATGCCATTGGTATATTTTTCGCTCTTCATATACGTGCTCCCTTTTGTGTTTGCCCAGATCAGGTAAGAAAATGGGTTAAATTGAGTGCGCTATGGTGCGCTGACCCCAGCGGTTATTCAATACCGACCGTGAGTTCCAGATCAGTTTCGGTAAATGGTAGTCCCGGTGTGTTCTGGGATGCTTCACCCACACGCCAGAACGGGGAGAAATTTCGTTCGGGAGCAAACTCACCGTTTTCGTTGAACGTTCCGAAGGTCATAATAGAAGGCTGATAACGGTTATGTTCATCAACCTCCTCAATCGGTACGGTCAGGACACCACCACCCTCGACATTTACTGAAAGATTGCGCTGTCCCAGACGATTCCGCTCAAGAATGAGTCCGTAAAAAGAAAGATCAACCGGATCGATCGTTGCAGCAAATTCCTTCTCATTAAGCAGTGCATTTACCAGATCAGTCCAGGTTGGCAGGGCTCCTGCTGCACCGGTGATTCGGGTGGTTTTCTTCCGCATGGGTTTGTTATCGTCATAGCCGGCGTACACCCCCACTGCAAAACCGCCCGATATCGATACCCCGTTGCCATCCTTATTGATTACCGGCAGGTAGCCAAAGAATGAGGCGTTTGTATAACGATTTGCCGTACCCGTTTTTCCAAGCAGTGGTACCGACACGGAAAGCGCTTCACCACCACCAGATTCAGTTACGTTTCCTGAAAGTTTTATGTTTCTGTCGGCAAATCTGCCGGTCCCAAACTTTACCGTATTTTCCAGGGCATGGCTGATCATCATGGTTGTTTTCTCATCAACCACACTGCTTGTTTCAACTTCAGGCTTGTAGAGCAGCGAGCCGTCGGCATCCTCGATTCGATCAATGATGGCCAGGGTGTTATTAATTTCGCCGCTCTGCTCCCTGAAAAGATGGGTCTTGCCGGTAACCAGCGCTTCATAAACCCGGGTGGTTTCCAGCAGGGTCACCACGTTTGAGCCAAGTGGAAATGAGAGTACCGGTTCAAGCTTGCTTTCAATCCCAAGCTTTTCGCCAAAGGCGATCAGGTAGTGCAGACTGACCAGGGCCAGATAATCATCGACATAGCGGAGAATATCCATGGAATAGGGTAGCATTTTGCGCATTTGCTGATATTCCCGGTCAACCAGACGATTAGTAAATTCATATGCCGAAACAGTGAGATAGCCTCCCAATTTGATCGAATCTACAAACTTCTCTTTTTCCTGAGGAGAAACCGCATCCAGGTATCGTTGCAGATCATAGCCATTGACCAGGACTGATCCCTCCGGCAGGTAATCCGGATAGCCGAAGAGGTATTCCCCTGCAAGACGGTTATAATACAACTTAGGTTTCTCCTCATATTCCGTGGGGTCGTCAAAACCGAAGATCATCGTCTGGTCTTCGGTGGCAAGTGGATCAGCCAGGTAACGATCCAGGTCAACACGTAAACGAGAGAGTTCCAGGAAGTTGCGGGATAGTAGCTTCAGCCGTAACTCGTACTCCTTGATTTCGCTGGAGCTGAGTGCTTCTTTACCGAGGAGCTTATTTTTAACCTCTTCCTTGAATTTTCTGAATCCCAAGCCGTAGTGCAGATCCTTAAGTGTTGTGTATTCTTTCTCCAGTCCTTCAAAAATCAGGTCTGGCTGAATCGTATCTATGGTTTTCTGGTACGCTGCCTGCCGCAGTGCGTCCTGGTTCATTTGAATTCCATACCGGTCCCTGATTCTACCCCTGAAGAGACGATACGGTTCCTGCTCACCATCAACAATACGAGGTGCCAACCCGAGGTGTGAGGCGACCTCAATGAGCTCGGATTTAGTTAGTTTGTCACACAGGTTTTTGGCCAGCCATACTGAGGCCAGATTTTCTGATCGAACAGCCGCCCAACTGATTGATACCTGCTCATTATCGATGGCATGATCAGGTCGGGGAAAGTACGGCTGGTTCTGATAGACAAAGATATCCCGCCGGTTGGGTATCAGATCGGCAGTATTCCAACCCAACTGAAGTGCCGCAGTGAAAACAAACGGTTTGTAGGACGACCCCATGGTTCTTTTGCCGTACACCGCACGGTTGAAAAAGCGATTTTCAACACCTCCGGCAACTGATTTAATTTTGCCTTCCTGCATCACAATGGCGCCGCCTTTGACCCGGGGAAATTTCTCCAGATCAAACAGCGGTTTTTCACCTTCTTTATAGGAGCGCACACTCACCCAGACACGATCTCCTTCCTGGATCTGTTCGAGCAGTCGATCTACATCCTCCTCATCCGATTCGGACCAGCGATGCTCCTGCCACTTCACCCGAGCATCTACCAGTGCCTTGATACCTTGTCGGTCAATGACACCGTTACCGTGCTTCCGGTTCAGGTAGACATCAATGGCAATATCATCACCATTTTTGAAAATTGACCGGACCTCACCAAAATGAAAAGACCGTTCCAGCAGATGCGGATCACCTCGGTATTTGGTATCTGCCAGTTCTGCCTGCACCTCTTCCCGCTCATATCCCCGTAATCGCACATCTAGCAGCGATAATTGTTTTCGTAACGAATACAGCGTCTTACTTTGCAAATCCTTATCCACGGAAGTGATAATTCTGATGCCAGAAGTTGCCACGTTTTCGATGCCGCGTGCTGAGAGTGTTTTGGTAACCCGCTCGGAACCAACCGCATCGGTCACCATCTCCATGACGTAATCAAGCGCATAGCCAACACTGCCTTTATTAAATGTGACTCCTTCCTCAATCGCCTCCCGGTAGGCCGACTCCCCGATCATGCCCAGGGATTTCATGTTTTTCAGGACATATTCGACCCTGACCTTGCCGCGATCAATTGCCTTCTGGGCCGACTCGGAACTTTTTTTAATAAAGGGATTATAGTAATTCGGTCGTTTTACACTCCCCGCGATATACGCAGATTCTACCAGGGTGAGATCTTCTACTTTTTTATCGAAATAATATCGTGCAGCAACCCCCAACCCCAGGCCATTGCCGCTGACATAGAACTGATTGGCATAGAACTCGAAAATCTGCTCTTTACTGTAATGGTACTCCAGTCGGAGTGCAAAAAGCAGTTCTTTGAGCTTTTCCTCCAGGGAACGATTCTTTCGTTTGAACAGATTTTTCGCGGTCTGCTGGGTCAAAGTGCTGCCCCCCTGGACCACCCGGCGTGCCTCGATGTTTTTCATGGCCGCCCGCATGATACCGATCACATCAAAGCCAAAATGACTGAAAAAGCGGTTATCTTCAGCGGCCACCAGGGCATTTACAAAATTAATAGGAATCTCATCGTAGCTGACATATTGACGATGGGCATCGGCAAAGAATACCCCCAGTGGGGAAACGCCATCGCTATAGTAGACAGGGCTTTCCTTACCAAGGATTTTCTTAATGTTTTCGCGGGATATCAGGTCACCGGGTTCAAGCACAACAGCCCAATAGAGCCACCCAGCAGTCCCCCCGCCAATCAGCAGTAAAAGAATGAAAAACGTTATAAGGAGCTTCTTTATCATAGAACCGACAGTAAACAGTAGGGTCAATAATCTGAATACAACATGAGGTAAATGATATGGTTACGGATCAAATTCCTTGATTTACAGGATACATCAGGGTTAAATAGTGCAGCTTTTACCCGCAACCGGCAAAATAGTGAGAATGTACATTGTTACTGAAGATATCTCAAGCTGCTTTTCGTGGTCTCTGCCCAGAAATTGTGCCGAGAACCTTACAAAAAGAAAGAGTATAATTTTATGATCCCGTGTTCTTTTCGTATTGTAATACTGTTGTCCATTTTTGCACTCCTCAATTTACCTGGTTGTTCAACCGTTTCAAACCTTGCTTCGGTAATTAACTGGCCCGGTTCCGACGATACGATTGGTGCCGATATCTCAAACCCGGACGATACAGACACCGAACTCGCAGAGTCGATTGTGCTCGAATCAGAAGGGGACATGACAGAAGGCGAGATCTGTTTGACGCAGGAGCTTGAAGCACTCAGGCTTACCGGGGAATGGGGAGCAGTATCAAACGAATATACCGAGCAGACCATCATCAGTGATTTTACAGGACCGGAAATCAGCTACGATTTTCCCATCGTCTATAACAAGCAGGTCACCGCCTATCTCGATATCTTTCAGGGCAAACAGCGAAAATATTTCACCCGCTGGCTGGCCCGCTCCGGCAAATATCTGCCGATGATTCAGGCGGAACTCGAGGCGGAGAATCTGCCGCTTGATCTTGCCTATCTGGCAATGATTGAAAGTGGTTTTAACCAGCGAGCCTATTCGAGGTCCCGTGCCGTTGGGCTCTGGCAGTTCATGAAAGCCACAGGACGGGAGTATAATCTTCGGGTAGACCGCTATGTGGACGAACGGAGAAATGCTGCAAAATCAACCCGTGCAGCTGTCGCATATCTGAAAAACCTTTACGAAGAATTCAACGACTGGCACCTGGCAGTCGCTGCATATAATGGTGGTCCCGGCACCATCAGGAGAGCGTTAAAACGAACCAAATCAGAGGATTTCTGGCAGATTGCCCAGAAAAAAAGTCTGCGGTTGGAAACCAAGCGCTATGTACCCAAATTGATTGCGGCAATTATCATAGCCAAAGATCCAGAGAAATACGGTTTTACCAACATCAACTACGAGAAGCCACTGCTCTATGACACCATTAAAGTTGGTCCGGGCCTCAGCCTTGATGCCGCAGCCTTACTTGCAGACACAGATCATGCGGTGATAAAGAGCCTGAATATGGAGCTTCGAACAAACAAAACACCACTGAATAAGGAATCATACCAACTGAACATACCGTTTGGCAGTAAAACGATCGCCCAGAACAACCTGCCACGGCTCCATGGAGTGGTAAGCACCAATTATAAAATCCACATCGTCAGGAAAGGAGAATCCTACAAACAGATCGTTCGTCGCTACAATGTGAACCTCGAGACAATTCGCCGGGTGAACAACTTGTCCGGCAGTACTCCAGAGATTGGCGCTCGACTAAAAATACCTTACAGCCAAATTCACTATCGGTTGCTTCCAGAAGGAACTGATGTTGCCATGGCCGCCCGCGACGAGTTGGTCCTGCATACCATTAAGAAAGGAGAGACAATCTCAAAGATCTCAAAAAAATACCAGGTACCCGCTGAAATGATCGTGGTCTGGAATGGACTGAGCAGCGTTCATAAAATAACTGCCGGTCAGCAATTGGCACTTTATCTCAGCAATGACAGTGGCCGCACCAGCGAGAAAACCGCTTCTGCAAATTCAGCAATTCACCTGAAGTCAAATCACGCATTAAAAACCCAGTACCGTTGGTATCTGGTCAAATCGGGTGATTCCCTCTGGACAATTTCCCGGCGATTTAAAACGTCACCCGATGATATCAGACGCTGGAACAACCTGAAATCAAATCTCATATATCCGGGAAATCGCCTGAAAGTCAGGGATGTATAACCCTTACACTTTTCACAACAATCATTATTCACCTCCGCTCAAACAACTCGGTGAAGAACCGGGACTGATAGCTCATGACCAATGAAACTCCGCATACATATGGCTCCGATGTACACCTGATTGAGGATTCGGGTCGCCAGATATTGCTCGTGGGGACCGCCCACGTATCCCAACAATCGGTGGACCTGGTAACCCAGGTTATTACCGAAGAACATCCCGATACCGTCTGCCTGGAATTGGACGAAAGAAGGTTTTCTGCCCTATCCCAGGAAAAGCAGTGGCAAAAGCTTGATCTCAAAGCCGTGATCCGCAACAAACAACTCTCTACCCTTCTGGTATCCCTGATGATGGCCTCCTACCAGAAGCGTCTCGGTGACAGCCTCGGTGTATCGCCTGGAGCAGAGCTTTTGGCCGCCGCCCAGTGTGCCGATCAACTCAAGATCCCGATCCGACTATGTGACCGCGACATTCGTATCACTTTGAGAAGGGCGTGGAAATCCACCGGTTTTTTCAGAAAAGGCTACCTCGCGGCTTCACTTTTGGCCGGAATTTTTGATTCAGAAGAGATTGATGAGCAGAAGCTTGAGGAACTGAAAAAGCATGATGTGCTGACAGAGCTGATGTCTGAGATGGGCGATTCAATGCCTGAGCTCAAACAGGTATTGATCGACGAGCGCGACCTGTATCTTGCTGAAAAAATTAAAGCAGCACCGGGCGATAAAGTTGTGGCCGTTGTTGGTGCCGGGCACGTTGCTGGAATAAAAAGACATTTCCCAACTGATAATAAGGGAGAACTTGAAGATATCACGATTATTCCACCAGTTTCAAAAATTTGGAAAATTGTAGGTTGGTTGATCCCCCTCACTATCCTTACCGCAATTGGTGTGATAGGATATCAAAAAGGAGCGGCGGCAGCCGGAGAAAATATCCAATTCTGGATTCTTGCCAATGGGATTCCTTCCACAATTGGCGCCATCGCCGCACTTGCCCACCCGCTCACGATTCTCAGTGCTTTTGTTGCGGCACCCATCACCAGCCTGACCCCGGTGATTGGAGCGGGCTATGTTACGGCTTTTGTACAGGTGATGGTTCGTCCACCGGTTGTCCGAGAGTTTGAGACGGTCGGCAAAGATATCGCCAGAATCAAATGCTGGTGGAGCAATAAATTGTTACGGGTTTTTCTGGTTTTCTTCTTAACGGGACTGGGGTCGGTAATCGGCACCTATGTTGGTGGGTATGAAATCATTAAGAGCCTGCTTACCCCATAAATAATGGAGCAATAGATGAGCGATAAAAGTAAAACCCAGAAATCTGCACTAACCAACCCGCAAAAAAAGCATCTTCGAAAGCTTGGCCATGAGCTCAATCCACTGGTAATGATCGGCAGAGAGGGCATTGGTGAAACGCTGGTTGAGGCGATCAATCAAGCCCTGGATGCACATGAATTAATCAAGGTAAAGATCATAAACACCAGCTCGGTCAACAAACATGATGCAGCCGAAAAAATCCCCGAGCTGACCAGGAGCAGCCTGGTCCAACTGATTGGCAAAACACTCTTGCTCTACAAACCAAACCCAAAGAGAAAAAAGGAAGAGCAGATCAGGCTTCCGAAAGCAAAAGCGTAAAACCGGACCAGCAGATACGAGAACCATTCATTCCCCTCACTGGCCCGGATTCGGCACGTGACAAACTATTGGACGCTATATCCTTGCTTCGGTTGGATACTTGTTTCGTGACCAGTCTTTCCAACCACCCTTGAGTGCATATACCTTGGTAAAACCTTTCGCAATCATCTTCCGTGCCACACTGGCACTGGTATATTCATTCGGTCAAGCGCAGTAGAGCACATACGTCTTGTCCTTAGCATAGTCACCTGCCCAGGAATCAACGTCTCCCGGATTAACCCGAACCGATCCTTTGATCTGCAACTCACTGGAGCTCCAGTCTCGACCAGCCCGCACGTCAAGAATTACCACGTCAGAATTGCCCAGATTTGCCTTGAGCTCATCCTTATCCATCAACATCACCTCACTGGCTGAAACCGGCGTGAGGAAAGCAAACAACAACAGTGAAAATAATAAGAGGAATCGTATCTTCATGGTTTTCTCCTTTGTCTAAGATTCCTACAGGTCAGGATGTTTGATACCTCCTGGTTAACAGCGTTGCAATTATTGCGCAGCTACCAAGTACTCCTATCAATATAAGTCCAGGCTTGTATTCGTCGATCCTTGTAAAAAGAATATAGCTGCTTGTCAGATACGCAAGGCCAGATGTCAATCCAACAAACCGAACGAATAGAAGGCTGTCCTTTATTGATTGGTAAATCAATACTATTGCGCTTGAGATCAACCAGAACAGTATTGAAGTCTCTATGTATGTCTCAATAAATTGGGACCCGGCAACCCCAACCATGAGCATCACCGAGATAATCAGGGCCAGAATCAGCGGGATCATGAAACGATATCTGATCAATGATGCGGGATAGATCAGCTGTATCTTTGTTCTGCTCAGGGTGAATAAACCACACACCGCTCCCGCAACACCAATAATAACCGCCCCCCCCATCAACAAACGCCCCGACTGGCCAAGAACACTTTTGGCGGTATTCATATAAGGGATTGATGATGCGAACAACCGGTCTGATCCGACGGTATAGAACGATACGATCATCCAGCATGACAGCAGAATTGCGATGCCGGTAATGACCCCGATCACGGTTTTAACCTCTGTTTCTGGTTCGGTTATTGCCGGGTTCTCATCCAGACTCAGGTAGATATAGATGAGCGGTAACAGACCCATAAATGAATTGGTTGCAACTGGCAATTCCGAATAACTGGAGGTTTCCAGTTGCATAAACCCGAGAATAGTGATGACCAGTATAACCAGAATGACCAATCCCACGCTCATTGTCTGAAAATACATACGAGTGCGCTCTGTCAGAAGCTGCACAACCACCACTCCGAAAAGCACCAGGAACGCAAAACCAAAATTTGGAAAGCGATAATAAAAGACCTCATTAAAGGTAAAACCAGCCGTAACCAGCATTCCGGTTGTACCGTAAAGGGTTGTCGCCAATGCACCCACCAATGTCATTATCTGCAGGAAACGTGGCGTAGACTGGTTTTGGATTGCTCGCCGACTGATCACACTTGAAAGGACCAGCACCAGGAACAGCATCATGAACAGGAGCGCCTGCCAGCCATAACCACTCGCCTGCCCCACTACTCTCAGTGATTCTGGAGCAACCATCCAGAAACCGAGTATCCCTGCACTACCTGCAATTGACCTCATCGCATGTCCTTTTATGGTGACCCTTTTCATCAAGAACTCCACACACTGATTACTATTCCCATAAAAAGCAGATTGACAACCAGTACAGATCAATCGGTATTCAGCTTTATGGTATGACTGGTCCTTAGACTTGACCACTATAGGCCATTGCTATATGGTATAAAGGTTTGTGGCCTCATACGCAGCGGTCGCTGATTCTTCTACACCTCTCCTGACTAAACGAAATCAGAACTTCATCACGTTGGTGGATATGACACTACTTACCAAACTCAAAAATGCCTTATCGATTGACCCGACCATTGAAAAGATAATCTGCGGCGACCACGCCCTGGATGAGAAAAGGTTCGAATTGCGCAGTCACCTTGCCAATAAGCTTAGTGAGATCTTTGATCACAGTGACACAATCCCGCCACTCGAATGGGTGCTCTGTCGCGATGCGATCTGGGTATTGCGCAACATCATCGCCCGACGGAGTGAAGATTTAGCCGGCTACAGCGTGTTGGAATATCTCAGCCGCCTGGTCCGCGATGAATCTCCAGATGATATCGCCGGACTCACCCCTGACTTTGTGGAGGAAATTTCTCATCTACTCAAAGGCATCAGTGGTAAAGCTGGAATTTATCCTGATGATCCGCCTTCTTTTCTTAATCTTGAAGGTGTCGATGCAGCCAGAGAGCGCTCGGCATATCTCTCAGATATGGCCCGGCAGTCTGAGCGGGTCATGACCGGTTTTTATAGTGGTCTGGACGAGGAACTGATCAGGGATCGAAGTCGGAATAAGGAGCGAATAAAAAGTTATTTTGATGTAACCGACCTGGAGTGGGATGACTGGCGGTGGCATACCAGAAACATCATCCGCAATGCTGATACCCTGAGAGATCTTGTCGGTCTCTCAGATGACGAATACCAGGCTGTATCCGAGGCACGCCAGAACAAGATCCCGTTTGGTATAACCCCCTATTATCTTTCTCTGCTGGATCATGAAAATCGCAAAAGTTATGATACCGTTGTTCGCTCACAGGTCATCCCACCAAGTGAGTACACCTCGGCAATGCGCATCAACAAGCAGGCAGAGAACTGCTCGATGGATTTCATGCTCGAGCGTGATACTTCACCCATTGAAGGAATTACTCGACGGTACCCAAATATCGTTATTCTCAAACCGGTTCTGACCTGTCCTCAAATCTGTGTCTATTGCCAACGAAACTGGCAGATTGAAGATGTCTACTCCGACATGGCTGCACTT
This sequence comes from Desulfobulbaceae bacterium, assembly GCA_004796425.1. Taxonomy (GTDB): domain Bacteria; phylum Desulfobacterota; class Desulfobulbia; order Desulfobulbales; family Desulfocapsaceae; genus MADRE3. The sequence continues at coordinate 15,265 of QZLB01000263.1, forward strand.
TCTCCTGAGAAACTGGATGCTGCCATAAACTGGATTGCAGAAACAGAGGAAATCAATGAAGTCTTGATCACCGGAGGCGATCCTCTCTTGCTTTCCGATGAACAGCTCGATTCTCTTATTTCAAGGATTAGCGAAATCAAACACGTCATCAGGATCAGGATTGGCACCCGAACCCCGGTAACTCTGCCGCAGCGGGTAACCGACGCCCTGGTCAGAATGATTACCAGATACCACGTGCCGGGTAAGCGAGAAATAATCCTGATCACCCATTTCGAGCATACCACCGAGATCACCCCGGAGGCGATGGCAGCGGTGCAAAAATTCCGACTTTTTGGTGTTGCGGTCTACAACCAGCTGGTTTTTACCTTCTTCAATTCACGAAAATTTGAAACCGCTGCGTTGCGGCAACAATTGCGCTTGATCGGTGTCACACCCTACTACACGTTTAATACCAAAGGAAAAGAAGAAACTGACAACTACCGGGTACCGATTGCCAGACTGCTGCAGGAACAGCAGGAAGAAGCTCGTTTATTGCCCGGTACGGTGAGAACCGATGAAATCGTCTTCAACGTGCCAAAACTCGGGAAGAATTATCTCCGCGCCTCTCAACATCGCGATATCATATCAATTCTGCCCGATGGCCGGCGCGTATACGAATTTCATCCGTGGGAGAAGAAACTCGCCCTGGTTGACACCTATGTCTATACCGATGTTTCTATCCATGACTATTTGCAACGGTTGGAAACCCTGGGTGAGGATATCGGCGAGTACCGAACAATCTGGTATTATTATTAAATATTCTCAGTTTGCTGGTATCATTGGTGACGGATGAAATAATCATACATTGCCACCGAGGCTGCAACAGAGACGTTGAGGCTTTCTACACCACCAACCTGATCGATGGCAACCGGACGAATCTCCGGATATTCTGAGCGATCAAAACTGATACCAAACTCCTCGTGGCCAAATATAAAGACCGATCGGGAAGGTAATTCAGCCCGGTGCAGACTGAGTTTGGCATCCGGCTCAAACACATACATGGCATAATCCT
>QZLB01000284.1 GCA_004796425.1 Desulfobulbaceae bacterium
CCAAAAAATGGAAGCTATTGGTACCCTAGCTGGCGGTATTGCACATGATTTCAACAATATACTATCTGCAATAATTGGTTATTGTGACTTAGCTATTGAAGATTTTGGTTCAACAAGCAAAAGACTTAACCACGATTTAAACCAGATATTATCAGCCTCACAAAGAGCTGCCGATCTTGTAAAACAAATACTTCAGTTTAGCCGTAAAAGTGACAGAAAGGTAAAACCAGTATCACTTCAGCCCATAATCAATGAGGCAATAAGACTTCTGCGGTCTATCATCCCCGCAACCATTGATTTTCATATTGATCTGGACGAAACTATCATTTCCCGTGTGAATCCGACCGAATTTCATCAAATTATCATGAACTTATGCACGAATGCATACCATGCTATGAGAGTACAAGGCGGTGAACTCTCCGTTGAATTACGAAAAATAGGCCTGAAAAGAAACCGCAGAACCAGAGCGATACTTAACAATTTAGAGGAGTATTGTGAAGTCGTTGTTAAGGATACTGGCCAGGGCATTCCTCCGGAGTTGCAGAATAAAATTTTTGAGCCGTATTTTACTTCAAAAAGTAGTGGTGAAGGAACCGGATTAGGTCTTGCGGTTGTACACGGGTTGGTTAAGAGTTTTGATGGTGAAATATTAGTGGAAAGCGATGTTAACTCCGGAACCACGTTCAAGATCTATCTCCCATTATTCCGATCAGACGAATTGAAGCATTCCGACTCAGAGTTTCATGAAACTGACTATCCTCGAGGAAACGAGAAGATCGTTATTGTTGATGATGACGAAGCAATAGTCACTATGAATGACAGTATTCTTTCATCCTTGGGCTATTCCACCAGATCATTTAACGACAGTGAAAAAGCGTTGGAATATATTATCAATAATATCAAAAATGTCGACTTAGTCATCACTGACATGACCATGCCGAAAATGACAGGCCTTGAGCTCTTCAAAGCAACGAGAAAAGTCGCCCCCCACCTCCCTGTTATTCTCTCTAGTGGCTATAGCGATTTAATTGATCAGGAAACAGCTATCTCTATGGGCATTAAAGACTACCTGTTTAAACCCCTCAGGAAAAGAGAGCTCGCGTTATCAGTTCGCAATACCATTGACGAGATGTAATTAAAGGCTCTTCTCCATTGCAGTCACCAACAAGCTATGAACCAGCCTCCATCTCTATTTTTTTCTAGATCTTACAAAGAGATTTGAGGCATTTGTCTTTCTTTCTAATCCTGTGATATACTGAGCTTGATCAGCGTTTTACCGATGACGAGCACCTTCACAACGCCCCTCTTAAAAGAGTGGGCGGGGAGTTGCTTAAAATACAATGTTTCCAGTGGTTTTAGACAATGTGGTGATAGTACTTGTTCCACTTTCTATGAAAGCTCGTTGAGCAGGAGGCCCAATAGATGGATAACAGATCACTTGAACGTTGCCTTGTTTTTACCATTGTACTCTCGCTTCTCTTGTTTTTAACAAGCTCCACATTTGCAAAAGATAAAATCATCTGGCCCTATGTATGTTTCAAGCCACTATATATCTGCAAGGATGGACAACTCGCAGATGGGGCAGGATTCCATGTGCTCAATGTTATGCAGCAAAATTTGCCCGACTACGAGCATGAACTGTTGCAAATGCCTATCAAAAGAATTCTGGAATCTGGCAAAAATGGCGACAGGATACTTTTTTACGGTCTCTACAAAACACCAGAACGAGAATCATTTTTAAACTATTCACTGCCATGCCGCATCTCTACCCCGACGTATCTGGTAATCAGAAAGGAGGACGTTTCATTATTTACCACCAGCAAACAGGTCTCCCTCAAAACGCTGCTAAATAACCAATCATTAACCTTTCTTTATTTTCAATCGGTCAGCTTTGGCAAAGGGATCGATGAAATTTTAGAAAATTCCAAGGAAAAACCAAACGTTCTAGTGGAATACGATACCACAAACATGACCGAAAAATCCCTCAACCTGCTGATAAATAAACGGGTGGATTATATGTTGTCACTCGACGGCACGGGATATGATGCGAGGGAAATGGGTATTTACGATGAAATCACCTACCTCTCGATTAAAGAGCAGAATCAATACGATCTTGGGTACATTGTGGCTCCGAAAAACGAGTGGGGACAAACGATAATAAAACAAGTGAATGAGGTGCTTCGAAGAGAAGTCTCGAAAGAGAGCTTCTTCCAGTTCTTTACTCCTTTAGTTGATAAACTGATGCTCCCGGAATTGAAAAAAAATTATGACGAGAAAATTGTAAAACCATCCCTACAATAATCTGCGCAGTTCTGAATCCATGAAAAACAGTATAAAGAAGAGATTTGGGCTCACCATAGCGGTCATCATCGCTGGCATTATTCTCGCTATCTCGATACCTTTGATCGTTCTAAGCGCACGGAACATGGATAAGAATCTGCATCAACAGATCTCGAAATTAATCGAATTTTCGGAGGAGACCTTACCGGCAGCGTTATGGCAATACAATTATGACTATGCACACGATTTTATTGGCTCACTTTTTCTCTACGAGGATGTGATTCTTGTTTCACTGACAGTAAATGATCAGGAACTCATCAAGAAAGTACGACCGGAATTTACCTCTTATTCACAGTCTCAACTCCATTCATCAGACGATTTTGTTGCCAGGGAAGTTCAGATTCATTATCGAGATATCCCTGTTGGGACGATCTCACTAATATTCTCCAGACACCGTATCAAAAATCAAATCCGCAATAATTTTTTGTTGTTCTCTGGAATCATTCTGCTTTTAACGGCGGGTGTACTCACGACGAATATCAAATTGCTCAACTGGTATATCTTTGACCCTTTGCTCAATCTTGAAAAATCTGTAAAACAGATATCTTACGGTGATTTGAGTGTTGATATTCACGCAGACAGAGAAGATGAAATCGGACATCTGGCAAAATCTTTTGCCGCCATGATGGCCAATTTAAAAAAGATAACCGCCTCAAGAGATGAGTTGGATCATGAAATCTCTCAGAGAAAAATAACGGAGAAAAAATACAAAAACCTTTTTGATAACGCCCAGATCGGGATGTATCAATCGACGATTGATGATGGAAAAATCGTTGAATCGAATTTGAGAATGGCCCAAATATTCGGATACGAATCCCCCGAACAATGTATTGCAAATTACGTCGCTCATGATCATTACGTCAAACCCTCGGAACGCAAAGAAGTCGTCAGGCTTTTAAAGGAAGAAGGTCATGTTACCAATTACCAGACGCAAATCAAGCTCCACAATGGTGACATCATATGGATTCAGTTTTCAGGGAAAGTTACTGCAGAAGGCACCCTTTTTGAGGGTGTTGCCACAGATATCACCGAGCAAAAAATTGCCGAAGCAAAAGTCCAGGCCTCACTGACTGAAAAAGAGGTCCTGTTGAAAGAGATTCACCACCGAGTAAAAAACAACCTGCAGATGATCCAGAGCCTTCTAAGTCTGCAGCAAAATGAAATAGATGACCCTGAACAGAAGAAGCCGTTAATAGACTCCAACAACAGAATTAAATCGATGTCACTGATTCATGAAACACTGTATCAATCAGATGATATTGGGAAGTTGAATGTCCAGAATTACATCAGTGAAATCATAAAGTATATCAAAAAGATATATCACAATCCTTCTGTTTCATTGGGCTTTTCAATTCAAGTTGACGATATTGATATGAACATTGATAACTGCATCTCTTGCGGGTTGATAATCAATGAGCTTGTCAGTAATTCACTGAAGTACGCCTTCAAAGACCGATCTCAAGGGGAAATTTCATTAACTCTCAAACAACAAGATTCCGACCATGCTGAAATGACTATATCAGATAATGGCAAAGGCTTTGAGGTACTCGAAGATATAGATCAATACAAAAGTCTCGGACTCAGAATTGTGAATATTATTGTGAAAGGACAATTGAAAGGAAATATCGCGATCAACAATGACAATGGGGTCAGCTGTGTCATCGATTTTCCCCTGCAAGAACCTGGTTAACGAACGGCAACACCGATGGTCCCGCAAATACTAATCGTCGAAGATAATGCGATCGTCGCCGAGGATCTTAAACTCAAGCTCAATAAGCTCGGTTGTCGCGTCACCGGAATTGCCTATTCTGGTTTGGAGGCCATCAAGCACGTCCAACAAAAGATCCCTGATATCGTTTTAATGGATATTCGATTAGGTCCTGGAATCAACGGTATCGAAACCGCCACGCTATTGATGAGGGATTTCAAGATACCGGTTATCTATCTTACCGCCCATGCCGATAGTGATACCCTTGCAAAAGCCTCAGCAACCCACCCGTACGGCTATATTATCAAACCGTTTAACGATAAAGAACTCGCCTCAACTATTGAAAATGCGCTCCACACCCTTGCCGCTGATAATGCAAGACCTAACGCAAAGGGCTCGAATGCGACCTAACTGATTCGAGGAATCATATCTAAAATATTCATCGTTCTCATTGTTAGTTTCATCATCATGATGTGCACTGTAATCCTGACTCCATCTATCCGCGATCCCTCCATTCAACCCAGAGGACTGTTCATTTATATTGCTTCTTTTTTGGTATTTCTTTACGCTTTGGTCAAATCCATTGCTGCAGTAATCAGAAAATTAATAACCAAAGTGAAGCAGAAAAACGGGGTCTGACCCCGGTTAAAAACATGAAAATCCTGATTGTCACTGTCGGTACCCGGGGTGATGTTGAACCCTATATTGCCTTGGGACAGGCATTAAGAGAAGCTGCCCATGAAGTTACCATCTGCACGTGCTCCCATTTTGAACGCGTTATCCGAGAGCACGGCCTTGAGTATGCATACATAAACAACGACTTTATAGATTTCATGCACACCCCGGAGGGCAAGATCATCCTCGGCAATGCGGGCAGCCTTTGGAAAACG
>QZLB01000035.1 GCA_004796425.1 Desulfobulbaceae bacterium
TGATTTTTTCGAGAGGATGCGGCGGTAGAGGTATTGCCCGGATTTTCTGAGTCTGCCAACACCACGAGCGGCAGACGACAACACATTTTTTATACGGACAACCATTGGGCTGACTTAAAGAATCAACATAAAACTATTGCAAAACGAAAACGATGAGGCTAGCGCCCCTGCACTTTCATCTCCTCCATGTAAGGCCCGAATAGCTCTTCATATTCAGGTATCGCTTTTCTCAAAATCACCCCAAAGTGACTGGTATCACTCTCATTAACAACCAGGTTTGCTGAATATGCAAGGGCCTGCAGATTATAAAATGTTTTCATTTCATCTCCGATGAGCACATAGAAGATATATCTCCTGCGAGACATATTCATATTGCACATGTGGGTATGAAAACTATTTTCGTTCAAGTCGCTGCTGTTAAAGGCAGTGTGCATCACGATGCTTGAATAATTAAAGAACTGCATTTTCTCAAGCGCTTCTGGGATATCATCAGCAGTTTCTGCCCGGTAGCCGAGGCTGGTAAGGGCATCAACAACCTTTCTGCGAATGGTTTCATCTTCGATCAGCACAATTGCCTGAGGAATGTCCGAAACCACCGCTTCTTCTTCAAACTCACCATCCTGAAGCCATGAAGTATCAGGTGGATCTGGTGGTCGCACCCCTGAACCTTTGGCACTTTTCGCCCCTGCTGCTTTTGTTGACTCCATGGTTTGGCCGAGCTGCTCGGGGCCAACCGCTATTGGCTCCTGACATTGACTGCATTTAAATCGAAGTTTTTGCCCCGGTTCGAGTTTTTTCAGGCTCGCCTCGAGTTTCTCGTTACTTTTATGGCTTTTGCCACACGATTTGCAGATGATTTCCATGACGGTTTCTCGTAATTTGGAATTGGTCTCAACAGGGATGGTTTGGCTCGATTCTCAAACTCCAACGCCTAATACCCAAGGTTCTCACCCTCTTCCTCCTCCATTGCCAGCCCGCCGAGTGATGAAGTAGCCTCACCACGGGCTGCTTTGATCCTATCAAGGCCACGATTTACTTCATTTCGATGTGAACAATACGTTATGGCAGTCTCTTCAGTCACCAGCCCTTCGCTGTAAAGCTCGAGAATATGCTGGTCAAAGGTCCGCATCTCAAGGGATGATCCTGCCCGGATAACATTGTAATACGTCTTTTCTTCATCCTCACCATTCATGATCAGATCTTTGACCCGCAGACTGGTCCGCAGAATTTCCATTGCTGCAATCCTGCCACCGCCAACTCGAGGCAGCAGACGCTGTGAGACAACCCATCTGATTGTATCCACCAATCGATGCCGGATCTGTCCCTGCTCCTCCTGATCGAACATACCGAGGATACGGTTCATCGTCTGCCCCGCGTCAATGGTATGCAATGTGGAAAGAACAAGATGACCGGTCTCTGCCGCAGTGAGCGCGATCTCGATCGTTTCCCGATCTCGCATCTCACCGACCAGAATTACCTTCGGAGCCTGCCTGAGTGCAGCTCTCATTCCCACCGCAAATGAGCTGAAATCGTTACCCAACTCCCGCTGATTAAAGGTCGCCTTGTTATGCTGATGCACATATTCAATGGGATCCTCAAGCGTTACCACGTGTACCGAACGCTCCTGGTTTACTCTGTTGAGCAAGGCCGCAAGCGAGGTGGTTTTACCAGTACCGGTCGCACCGGTAAAGAGGACGAGACCGTTCAGTTCACGAGCCATCATACCGAAGGCCCGGGGGAAATTCATTCCCTCGATACTTGGCACTTTGGTTTCCAGTTTCCTCAACACGGTCGTCAAACACCCTTTCTGAGTGAAGACATTGACCCTGAAACGGACATCTGTGCCAAGCGCATACGATAAATCGCACGAACCGTTACGCACCAGATCGGTGAGAAGCCGTTTATTATTGCCAACCAGGTTCAACGCAAACGCTTCGGATTGAAACGGTGTGAGTTCCTTTACCGGCGGAGCCACATCGACCGGAACCAGAACTCCGGAAGACTCTACCTGCAGGGTTTTACCAACCGTTATATTGAGGTCGGACACATTTGGATTGGATTCCAGCATCGCGGTTATCCAATAGTCAATTTCGGTCTTTTTCATGACTATCTCCTGAAATTTTGTGCAATACCGCTCATTTTCGTTGTATATTGATACAAATAACAGACAAAGTACATTATTTTTTCAGAGAAATTCTATAAATACTGCATTTTACCACTGCAGGCACTCCCATTTCAAGGTGACAAATATGGCAATTACGCTCAGAAGTGACACAACTACGCAAGGAAGAAGAATGGCCGGAGCCCGAAGTCTATGGCGCGCCAACGGTCTGAAAGAGGAGCAGATCGGAAAACCAATTATTGGCATTGTCAATTCTTTCACCCAATTTGTCCCGGGTCATGTCCACCTCCACGAAATTGGCCAGCACCTGAAACAGATCATTGATGCCAAGGGATGCTTTGCGGCAGAATTTAACACCATTGCAATCGATGATGGCATTGCCATGGGTCACGACGGAATGCTCTATTCCCTGCCTTCAAGAGAGCTCATTGCCGATAGTGTCGAGTACATGTGCAATGCCCATACCGTCGATGCCATTATCTGTATCTCCAATTGCGACAAAATCACACCGGGCATGTTGATGGCCGCCATGCGGCTCAATATTCCCGCGATCTTTGTTTCTGGTGGCCCAATGGAGGCCGGCATTGATGGTGAGAAACGATATGATTTGATCGATGCCATGGTGATGGCTGCCGACCAGGATGTAAGCGATGCAGAAGTTGAACGGGTCGAGCAACGCGCCTGTCCCACCTGCGGTTCCTGTTCGGGCATGTTCACCGCTAACTCTATGAACTGTCTAAACGAAGCGCTGGGCATGGCACTACCAGGAAATGGTACCGTTGTCGCGACCCATGCCAACCGGAAAAAGCTTTTTGAAACCGCCGCTCACCGGATTGTTGAGATGGCCGAAACATATTATAGTGGTGGCGACGCCTCTGTGCTGCCCCGCTCGATTGCCACCAAAGCAGCCTTCAATAATGCCATGGCATTGGATATCGCCATGGGTGGGTCAACCAATACCGTACTCCATTTACTGGCCATTGCCCGCGAGGCAAAGGTCGATTTCACCATGAACGACATAGATGAGCTTTCCCGAAAAATCCCAAACCTCTGCAAGGTTGCCCCCTCATCCTCTTACCATGTCGAAGACGTGAATCGTGCGGGTGGCATCATTGGTATCATGGCAGAACTTGATCGAGCCGGACTGATTGATACGAGTGTTTCAAGAGTTGACAGTCCAACTTTGGCAGACATTATCAAAAGCCACGATGTCTGCGGGGAGCAACCCAGTCCGGAAGCGCTTGAGCTGTATCACAGCGCACCGGGAGCCAGTGGCAGAAACCTGGTAATGGGCAGCCAATCTTCACGCTACCGCGAACTTGATCTTGATCGCTCAGTCGGGTGCATCAGAAGTGTTGCCGATGCCTACAGCAAAGATGGTGGTCTGGCTGTTCTTTTTGGCAACATCGCTGCAAATGGGTGTATTGTCAAAACTGCCGGAGTCGATGAATCAATTCTTGTTTTCGAAGGTAGAGCAAAAGTTTTTTCTTCACAGGAAGATGCCTGTCAGGCGATTCTCGATGGCAAAATTACTTCAGGCGATGTGGTGGTTATCATTTACGAGGGTCCTCGAGGGGGACCAGGGATGCAGGAAATGCTTTATCCTACCTCCTATCTTAAATCCATGCACCTCGGCAGCACCTGCGCTTTGATTACGGATGGCCGGTTTTCCGGCGGTACTTCAGGACTCTCAATCGGTCATGTTTCACCGGAAGCGGCAGCGGGTGGCGCTATTGGTTTGGTTAAAGATAATGACACGATAAAAATAGACATCCCCCAACGAACCATCGATGTTGCAGTTAGCGAGGATGAACTTGCCTCCAGAAGATCAGAAGAAGAAGCGAAAGGGGTCAAAGCCTTCAGTCCACCGGCTCGACCACGAAAAATATCAACCGCCCTGAAAGCCTATGCACTCTTGGCTGCTTCAGCAGATAAAGGAGCGGTAAGAGAAATCCCCGAGTAGTGCGTGTTTCCCCATCCACATAATTTTCGTGTGGGTGGGGATCTCCCACTGAGATTTCCGATCGTTTTTAGAGTACTACATTTTTCTTGATTTTCGTCCTTGAAGCATTAGACTTACCGCGTCGATAATAATTCTCAACAACTCCAAAACCGTTGCTAAATGGATAGCTCTTGGCATGCGAAAACTTTATTGATAGTATCAATGCAGAGGCTTGATACCACCATGGGAAAATTGATTTGCAGAGGTAAACCTTGAAACCTACAGATATTAAAAACCCTGAGTATTTCCACAAAGTGGTCGATTGTCAGTATGCCTGCCCGGCCCACACCCCTGTTCCAGAATATATCCGCCAAATCCTTCACGGCAACTACAACGAAGCCTACATGCTCAACTGGGAATCAAACGTTTTCCCCGGTATCCTGGGAAGAGTGTGTGACCGCCCGTGTGAGCCAGCCTGCCGTCGTGGGCGCGTTGAACAGGAGCCGGTTGCCATCTGCCGCCTGAAACGGGTCTGTGCAGACAATCGCAACGAAATCGAACCGCTGTTGCCCCAACCGCCACAGGAGAAAAACGGTAAGAGAATCGCCTTGATTGGAGGCGGCCCCGCCTCACTTACCGTTGCCCGGGACCTCGCCCTGCTTGGTTACGAATTGGACCTTTACGATGATCAGTCCAAAGCAGGTGGATTCATGCGCAGTCAGGTGCCATCGTTTCGTCTACCAGAAGAGGTATTGAACACGGAGGTTAACTACATACTCGATATGGGTGTGACCACCCACCTGAACACCTACGTTTCAAGCTTGAAAGAGATTCTGGCCAAAGAATATGATGGTATATTTGTCGGCAGTGGTGCACCAAAAGGCAGAGATCTACCGAACCTGCCGGGTAGGGAAGAAGCGGACGGCTCAATTCATATCGGTATCCAGTGGCTGGCCTCAGTAGTGTTTGGTCATATCGAGAAATGCGGCAAAAAGGTCCTGGTTTTGGGTGGTGGAAACACCGCGATGGATTGCTGCCGAACCGCTCGAAGGCTCGGTGGCGAGCAGGTCAAGGTGCTCGTCAGGAGTCCCCGCTCTGAAATGAAAGCTTCCGATTGGGAAATTGAGGATGCCATTGAAGAGGACATCCCGATCATCGACAATCACGTGCCACTCGAGTTTGTTGTTGAAAATGGCAAACTGGTTGGCATGAAATTTGATCGGGTAA
>QZLB01000236.1 GCA_004796425.1 Desulfobulbaceae bacterium
GAGTTTGACGTTCCACCGGTGCCCGGCAGATCCCGTTTCCACGATTTTGATATCGATCTTCGGGTAATGCGAGGTATCTATGAACAAAAATTTCAATATTGTACCCCTATTCAGACAGAGGCACTTCCGAAGGCGCTGTCTGGTATGGATCTCATCGGTAGAGCCCAGACCGGGACCGGTAAAACGGCAGTCTTCCTGATATCGCTGCTCTGCCGTATTCTGGCAGAGCCCCTCCCGCCAATACCGGGGCAGCCCCGCGCCTTAATTATCGTTCCGACCAGAGAGCTGGCCATACAGATCGCCAAGGAAGGAAGAAAGCTTGGCGCGTTTACCCCTGTTTCAATTTTCTCGGTATATGGTGGTCAGGGTTACCAAAAGCAGGCAGAGGTGATTGGTACCAAGCCGGTTGAGATTGTCGTTGCAACTCCCGGGAGATTGCTCGATTTTATGCGCCGGGATTTACTTACCCTGCAGCGGTGCCGCTGGTTGGTGATTGATGAGGCAGACCGGATGCTCGATATGGGATTTATCCCGGATGTCAGGAAGATTATTGATCGATTGCCGGAGAAAAAAGAGCGCCAGACAATGCTATTTTCTGCGACGATTTCCGATGATGTCAGGCGCCTTTCCGGTCAATGGAGTGTTAATCCAATTCTGGTAGAGTCGGGTGAGGAACGTATTGATGTCGCACATATAGATCAGTATGTGTATCTGGCAACCGGTTCGGAGAAATTCACCATTCTCTATAACCTGATTACCCAACGCAAAGCTGAACGAATCCTGGTGTTCGTCAATACCAAAAGTGAGGCATCATCACTGGCTAAACGTCTGAACACCTACGGCTGCAATTGCAACTTACTGACCGGAGATGTCTCGCAACATAAAAGACTGGCCCGGCTGGAGGCGTTTCGTTCCGGCAAAAATAGTATACTCGTAGCAACCGATGTCGCGGGCAGAGGTATTCATGTCAGTGGTATTAATTACGTGGTCAACTACACCCTGCCTTTTGAACCGGAGGATTACGTGCACCGAATTGGTCGAACCGGGAGGGCTGGTGAGCAGGGTGTTGCTATTAGTTTTGCCTGTGAAACCGGGGCCTTTTACCTGCCGGCGATTGAGGAATATCTGAACCGGCAGATTCCTTGTGTTCCCCCTGATGATCAATTGCTGATCCCCCTGCCGGCACCGCCTAAGGCTGCGCCGACGGGAAAACGACCGCAGCGTAGAAGAAGAAACAACAAGTCACGAAATCGGCGCCCCAGAGCGCGCTCGGAAGCTGATCACCACGCATGAGTAATTTTTCTGTATTATAGTAACAAAAAGTGGGATTGAACGATAGCCGGGGGATAGTTCATTGCAATACGGTAAACAGCTTTTCAATAGATTAATTGCAGGCACTCTGTTCGGCGTACGAATCGGTATCATCGTCTTGGTCTGCATCTGTTCCAGCCCTTACTGTTTGGCAGCGCCGCCATTGCAGGCGGCCAAAGGTGAGGTGATATTTCAGACACTTTCACCAGCTCAGGCTTCCCAGCTGATGAAAAAACGAAAAGAGCTCATCGTGATCGATGTCAGGACCCCTCAGGAGCAGAAAAAATATCATATCGCTGGCTCATACCTGGTCCCGCTGGCCGATCTGATTCGCGGTAAGCACAAACTCTCAAAGGATCAGGCGGTTCTCCTGTATTGTGCCGTTGGAGGTCGCAGCGCTCTGGCTGCAAATATTTTAAATAATCAAGGGTTTCAGGAGGTGTACAACCTCGCTGGGGGAATTGAGTCCTGGCTGAGTCGCGGCCTAGCAGTGGAGATTTCCCGAGAACCAGTTTCACCGCATCAATAAGGGTAATCATTGTCGAGCGTCATTGTTGGATTCTCAGTCCTGCCGATACGCGCGCTCAGCTGAGCTTCACCCCGATTTTTATGTGAATAAGATCTTGTTTCACTCCTTTTTTCATGGTATAAAGCGTAATTCTATTGGCGAGGGTTGCTTTTCTGAAATGGAATGCGGCCCTTATTGTTTTTAGGCGCCTTAACTAAAGGCATAAGATTAATTGAAATTGTATCTGAAGTATCGATACAACGAGTTAAACCCATGACAGAAGAACTTAACCAACAAAACCAGGCAGAAAATGACGGAGAGATGAGTTTTGCAGATCTCTTCGAGATGGAAGAAAACAACAAAGTTGTTGAGGTAGGAAACGTCGCGAACGGCAATATCATTGGTGTTGAAGACGAATTTTTCCTTGTTGATGTTGGGGATAAAGCGGAAAGCTACATCCCAAAATCGGAATTTCGCCTCGACGGAATAGAGAATATTCAGGTCGGCGATGTAGTCGAAGTGTTCGTTGAGCGTCGCAAAGACGAGGGCGGACTGCTTCTGTCTCGGGAAAAGGCTATCGCAATAAAAGTTTGGGAAGATATTGCAAAAATCCAGGAAGATGACGGAACGATCCAGGGTAAAATTGAAAGCCGTGTGAAAGGTGGTATGTCGGTTGATATCGGGGTGCCGGCCTTCCTGCCATATTCCCAGATTGATTTGAGACCGGTTAAAGATCTTGATGCGCTGATCGGTGAATCATATGAATTCAAGATTCTCAAGTTTAACCGGAAGCGTAATAACGTCGTTATCTCTCGCCGGGCAATTCTTGAGGAGGAAAGAAACAAACTCCGCGAGCAGATGCGTTCGAAACTCGAGGAAGGCCAGGTTATTATCGGTGCGATCACCAATATCACCGACTACGGTCTGTTCATCGATATGGGCGGGATGGACGGACTCTGCCATATCACAGATCTCAGCTGGGGACGTGTTTCGCATCCGGCGAAACTCTACAAGGTTGGCCAGGAGCTTGAAGTTAAAGTACTTAAATACGATAAAGACAACGATCGTGTATCCCTTGGTATCAAGCAGCTCAGAGAAGATCCATGGGCAACGGTAACCGAGCGTTACCCACTGAACGAAAAAGCGGTTGGAACCGTCGTCTCAATTACCGATTATGGTGTGTTCGTTGAGCTTGAGGAAGGTGTTGAAGGTTTGATCCATGTCTCGGAAATGACCTGGTCCAAGAAGCCACGGCATCCATCCAAAATGGTTGCAGTTGGGGACGAGATCGAAGTTATGGTGCTCAACATCGAGCCTGAGACCAAGCGTATTTCTCTGGGTATGAAGCAGCTTCAGTCCAACCCGTGGGATCTGGTCACTGAGAGTTATCCAGTGGGCTCCATCATCGAAGGTAAGATCAAGAATATTACCGACTTTGGTGTATTCATTGGTATCGAAGATGGCATTGACGGACTTATTCATGTGTCTGATCTTTCCTGGACTGAGCGAATCAAACATCCTTCCGAGAAATACTCCAAAGGAGAGACCATCCAGGCGGTTGTGTTGAAAATCGACAAAGAGAACGAGCGGTTCTCTCTTGGCGTCAAACAGCTCACTCCGGATCCATGGCAGGCTGCTTACAACAACTATCCTTCAGGTACGGTTGTTGAGGGTGAAATCACCAATGTTACCGATTTTGGTGTTTTTGTGAAACTTGAAGAGGGTATTGAAGGACTGGTCCACGTCTCTGAAATCAGCAAGGACAAAGTCAAAACCCCGGTCGGCATGTATGAAGTCGGAAATATTCTCAAGGCAATCGTGATCAACGTATCGGCCAAAGATCGCAAAATCGGCCTGTCCGTAAAGACCCTTGAGGATGAAGGTGAAGCTGAGGCAGTTGAAAAGATCAAGAAGGCAGAGGCCGAGGTTGCCGAAGCAGCTCCTTCTACTTTTGGAGATCTTCTGAAAGCAGCAGCTGAAGGTGGGACACCGACCGAAGAATAATTAATCGGCCGGACCCTTATATGCAGTAAAGGTTGTTTTACCAGCATGTCTGGTAAAACAACCTTTTTTTATATCTTGTCAATGTCGAAATTGCAGTTTTTGAGGTTTGAACTTTCATGAGCGTGTTAAAAAAGGAATTGGTCGATCGGATCAGCGAAGATCTGGATATTCAGAAGCAGGATGTTGCAGTCGCAGTTGATATTATTCTCGAGTCTATGGCAGAAGCCCTGTCAGATGGAAGGCGCGTAGAGTTACGCGGTTTCGGCAGTTTTTCCACGAGAAACCGGAAGGCTCGACAAACAATGAACCCAAGAACCGGAATCATGATGGATATCGGGGAGCGTAAGACCATTCATTTCACCATGAGTAAGTCTTTGAAGGATTCCCTGATTACTGAAAAGGGGTAACATCCCCTTTGCCGATTCTCAGAATTTCCGGAGGATCGCCGGTTAGGTCAATAACGGATGATGGGTCGGGGTAAATCGGCCCACCGTCAATGATCAGATTGATTCGGTTGCCGATGAGCTCCTCAATCTCGTAAGCTTCAGCGGGTTTGGGATCACCGTTATCAACGGGAAGGCTGGTATTGATGATCGGGGTACCAAGACCTTCGAGCAGGTCCCTGCAGATCGTATTTTCGGGAACGCGGATACCGACGGTTTTCTGGCGGGTTGTCATAACCTTTGGGACCAGCTTGGTACCTGGCAGTACAAAGGTATAGGGACCCGGCAGGTTTTTCTTTAACAAACGATATGCACTGTTTGATACATGGGCATATTCGCTGATATTTTTCAGATCGTAACACATGAAAGAAAACGGTTTGTTTTTCGGTCTTCTTTTCAGTTGTTCGACCTGTTTAATGGCCTTGGTGTTGAATATATCGCAACCGATACCATAACCGGTTTCCGTCGGGTAACAGATTACCGCACCATGCCTGATTTGATCGACAACTTGTTTGACCAGCCGTGGTTGGGGGTTATCTGGATTGATATCAATAATCATGGTCGTGACAGTCTTTAAATTGTCGCCTGGGTAAAACGGGGAGCGTCTTGGCAAAACCACAGGGACAAGCAAATAAAATGAGATTTTCCTGTGAGATGCTTTAGAATATTGAAGCTTGCTATTCTTTTGTCATACTCATTGTAATCTCTGGCTATATTTGGGCCGATGCCCCAAAAGGAGCAACCTATGATACCAGATAATATTGAAATAGCATTAACTTTTGATGATTTACTGCTGGTGCCGTCGCTATCTTCAGTGCTGCCGAATGAGGTGTCGTTGAAAACCAGACTCACCCAAAAGATCGATCTTAATACACCACTGATCAGTGCGGCGATGGACACGGTAACTGAATCCGCTGCGGCCATCACCATGGCTCGGGAAGGGGGGATCGGAATTATCCACAAAAACATGGGGCTCGAGCAGCAGGCGCTTGAAGTTGAGCGAGTGAAAAAATCTGAATCGGGGATGATCATTGACCCGATCGTGGTTGGTCAATATCAGTCGGTTGCCGAGGTTCAGGATATCATGAGCCGGTATAAGATTTCAGGACTGCCGGTACTTCATGAGAATAAACTGGTGGGTATCGTAACCAACAGGGATCTGCGATTTGTTTCCGACAATAATCTCCGTGTGGCGGACGTCATGACCAGCAAGAATCTGGTAACCGCCAAAGTCGGTATTGACCTGGAGCATTCCAAGGCGCTGCTTCACGAACACCGAATTGAGAAACTGCTGGTTGTCGATGACGATGGCAACCTCAAGGGATTGATTACCATTAAAGATCTCGAGAAGATCAAGAAGTATCCCCATGCGGCCAAAGATGAGTTTGGGCGCCTCTTTGTCGGAGCGGCCATCGGAGTTTCCGAGGATTTTATTGAGCATACCCAGGAACTGGTAAATGCCGGCGTTGATGTGGTGGTTCTTGATTCCGCTCACGGTCATTCGGCCGGGGTGATCAACAGCGTTGCCAAGGTCAGGAAAGCATTTCCGGATCTGCAGATAATTGCCGGTAATATTGCCACCGGTGAAGCTGCGGAAGATCTGATCAACGCAGGAGCGAGTGCAGTCAAAGTAGGCGTGGGACCCGGCTCAATCTGTACTACTCGGATTGTGGCAGGAGTGGGCGTCCCGCAAATGACCGCTTTAAAAAACTGTGTGGAAGTTGCCAATAAATATGACATTCCAGTTATTGCCGATGGTGGTATAAAACACTCGGGAGATCTGGCAAAAGCAATTGGTGCCGGTGCCTCTTCGATCATGATCGGCAGTCTTTTCGCCGGTACCGACGAAACGCCCGGGGAGACGTTTCTTTATCAGGGGCGAACCTATAAAGGGTATCGGGGTATGGGCTCAATCGGGGCGATGAACAAAGGGTCGTCCGATCGGTATTTCCAATCAGATATCAGTGCAACTTCTAAACTGGTACCGGAGGGTATTGAGGGAAAAGTCCCTTACCGCGGTCCTCTGGTCAGTGTGATTTATCAGCTGCTGGGAGGATTACGCTCCGGGATGGGGTATGTGGGAGCGGCGACCATTGAAGAACTGCAGCAGAAGGCCAAATTTGTCAAGATCTCAGCGGCAGGACTTCGTGAATCACACGTCCATGATGTAATTATCACCAAGGAAGCGCCCAATTACCGCATGGCCTGATTAACAGAGACAAGGATATTAAATTGTAGATAACTATTAACAGGTTATTGAGGAATCATGAACAGTCACGATGAGATGATCCTGATACTTGACTTTGGCTCTCAGACGACGCAACTGATAGCCCGGAGAATCAGAGAGCAGAAAGTATATTGTGAGATACACCCCTACACCATCTCCCTTGAGAAGATCAAGGAAATGGCTCCCGCGGGTATTGTTTTATCAGGCGGTCCCTGCTCGGTCTATGATGAGGATGCGCCGCATTCTGATCCAGAGTTGTTTTCACTCTCATTTCCCGTGCTGGGGATCTGCTATGGTGCGCAATTGATGATCCTGCAACATGGCGGCAAAGTTGAGCGGGCCGAGAAGCGGGAATTTGGTAAGGCGGAGTTGCATATTAATTACACCGCAGGTTTGTTCGCCGGGCTCGAAGCGGGTACTGACGTTCACCATTATCAGGTGTGGATGAGTCATGGAGATCGGGTAGAGGTGGTGCCCGAGAATTTCGAAGCGACCGCAGTAAGTGATCATTCTCCATATGCGGCGTTAAGGCATCGGGAAAAACCGCTGGTAGCCGTACAGTTCCACCCTGAAGTGGTGCATACCCTGATTGGCAACGATGTACTGAGAAATTTCATTTTCGGTATGTGCGGTTGTGCACCGGAATGGACCATGCATTCATTTATTGAATCAAGCGTCTCTGCAATTCGTGAAAAAGTTGGCGACCAGAAAGTCATCTGTGCCCTTTCCGGTGGGGTGGATTCATCGGTTACTGCGGCAATTGTCCATCGGGCAATCGGGGATCAGCTGACTTGTATTTATGTCAATAATGGATTGATGAGAACCGGGGAATCACAATCGATCCTGCAGTTTTTTCGACAGAAATCAAAGCTCAATGTAATCGATGTTGATGCGACGGATTTCTTCCTTTCGGAACTGGATGGAGTTGTTGATCCTGAGGTAAAGAGAAAAAGAATCGGTCTGGGCTTTATTAAAATCTTTGAAGATGAGGCTGGCAAGCTTGGCGAGGTTAATTACCTTGCTCAGGGTACCTTGTATCCGGACGTTATCGAATCGGTCTCATTTCGCGGGGAGGCGCCGATTAAATCGCATCATAACGTGGGTGGACTACCCGAAGTTATGAAACTTGATCTGATTGAACCATTGCGAGAGCTATTTAAAGATGAGGTACGGGAATTGGGGCTTGAACTCGGGTTACCCGAAGAGGCGATCTATCGCCAGCCCTTCCCCGGGCCCGGTCTTGGCATTAGAATTATGGGAGAGATAACCGGTGAAAGGCTCGATATCCTGCGCCAGGCCGATGTGATTGTCCTGGATGAGATGAAGAAGAATGGCTGGTACCGTAAAGTGTGGCAATCCTTTGCCGTGCTGCTGCCGATTCAGACCGTTGGCGTGATGGGTGATGGCAGGACCTATGAAAATGTGATAGCGATCCGCTGTGTTGATTCAAGAGATGCGATGACTGCGGACTGGTCGAAGGTGCCATACGAAATCCTCGGGGTTATCTCAACCAGAATCATAAACGAGGTTCGCGGGGTAAACCGGGTGGTCTATGATATTTCATCAAAGCCTCCTGCAACCATCGAGTGGGAATAGGTTGAGTCTGAAGGCATGCTGAAAACAGGAATCTATGTAGATGCTGAAAATATCAGGCTCAGCGGCGGCTATGGAATGCGGTATGATATTCTCGTAGAGCTCGCGAATGCCGGCAATTCGGTACTGCTCAGAGCAAATTCCTATCTTGCCGAAGACCGTGAACGAACCAAGGACGACGATGATTACCGGCTGAAACTCTATCGTTACCATGATATTCTCCGGCAGTGCGGGTTCAAGGTCATCAAGAAGTATGTGAAACACTTCATCGATGATGAAGGTATCTTGACGACCAAAGCCAATGCGGATATGGATCTGGCGATCGATGCCTTGCTGCAGGCACGTAATCTGGACCGAATTATTCTACTCACCGGAGATGGTGATTTCATACGGCTGGTTATTGCCCTGCAGAACATGGGATGCAGGGTCGATGTGATCGGCTTTAACAATGTGAGCCATGATTTGAAAGAGGCGGCGGACAGCTATCTCTCGGGATTTCTGATTCCGGGACTTTTGCCACTACATTCTGAAAACGGTTCTCGTTTGCGTGGTATTCCAGTAAATTACAACCCTGACCGTGGGTTTGGCTTTCTGAAGTACTATCGTTTGAAGAAAGAAGGGCTGCTTCAGGAAACAGTTTTTTTCCACTGTTCGCAATCCAATGTCTCACATGATAATGTGTTTCTAGACTCGGCAAATATCTTTGAGTTCTCGATTGCCACAAACCCGGAAAATGATAACAGAACGGAAGCACAAGAAATTTCATTGCTTGAAGAAAAATCAATGAATATTTTCAGATCATCATAAAACCATACGATTTGGGAGGATTCTATGTTCGAGCTCGACAGTAAAATGATAACCGATTTGGCGATTCTCTGGGGAAGTAGGATCGGTGCCGCACTGCTGGTACTCCTGGTTGGACGGTGGCTTTCAGGTATGATTGCCAAATTCGTCATCAAAATATTGGAAAAATACGAAGTAGACGTTACCCTGACCAAGTTTCTCTACAATATTATTTACTACGCCTTGCTGGCCGCAGTTGTCGTTGCCGCTGCCGGACAACTGGGTATCAATACCACCTCATTTTTGACCATCATCGGTGCCGCCGGTCTTGCCGTTGGTCTTGCCTTGAAAGATTCGTTGTCAAACTTTGCCTCAGGGGTGATGCTGATTCTTTTTCGGCCGTTCAAGGTGGGTGATTTTGTTAACGCAGCAGGAGTGTCAGGAACCGTTGAAGAAATAACAGTTTTTAACACGGTATTTAAGACTCCAGATAACCAGCGGGTGATTATACCCAACGGCAAAATTTCCAACGACACCATTACCAATGTCAACGCCAACCCGACCCGTCGAATCGATCTGGTCGTCGGGGTAGGGTATGATGATGACCTCAAGAAAACTCGTTCGGTACTTGAGGAGATCGTTGCTGCAGAGCCGCGGATCCTCAAGGAACCCGCGGTAACGATTGCGGTTTCAGAGCTTGCTGATTCTTCCGTGAACTTTGTCCTGCGGCCGTGGGTTAATACCGATGATTATTGGGCTACCCGGTTTGACCTGACGGAGAAGATCAAGCTGAGTCTTGATGAAGCAGGCATTTCCATCCCGTATCCTCAATCAGATGTGCATCTGTACCAGGAGCAGAAATAGCACCGTCTGGCGGTTCAGTGAAGGCGGCCATGCAGAATAACCTTACTACAGGCAAAGAGTGATGAGCCAATATATTGGTGTTGACATTGGCGGGACAAAAGTTGATGTGGCACTCTATGCACTGGACGATGATGCGTATCAACCGCTTGAACGGGAGCGGTTTCAGAGCAAAAGTGTTCAGGGGATTGAGGAGATCCTGCATGGTTTTATGCAGAAGTATCAGGTTGCCTGTGCAAAGGTTTCCATCGGTGTTGCCGGAGTTGTAACCCCTGATCTGGGCAAAGTTACAAACCTGCCCTGGCAGGTAGAAGCTGCCCGTCTGAGTTCAATGGGTTTTGATTCAGTACTGCTGATCAATGATATGACTGCCGTCTGTGCCTCAATTCCACTGCTGACTTCAGATGATCTGCACGTCCTGCAGCAGGGCCAGTCAAATAATGGTGAGATAAAAGCCATTCTGGCACCGGGTACCGGATTGGGTGAGGGCTTCCTGATCCACAATGAAACCCTTTATTATCCCAAAGGTACTGAGGGGGGGCATACCGATTTTGCCCCAACAGACCAGGAGCAGCAGGAGCTGCTTAGTTGGCTGGCTGATCATAGTGAAGAAACGATCAGTTATGAAAATATTTGCGCCGGACCGGCCATCGCAACGCTCTTTGATTTCTATTGTCGGAGCGGTGTAGCCCCAGCTGAGAAGACGTTGTCCGCCATCGCACAAAGTAAAGATCGCACCCCGGCAATCGTGGAGGCGGCCCAATCAGGTATGTGTGACGCCAGTACCAGAGCACTGGACCTTTTTCTTAGGGTTCTTGGCCGGGAAGCTGCCAACTTGGTGATGAAGATGTATGCCACCGGCGGGCTTTATCTCGGTGGTGGGATTCTTCCCCGGCTGGTCGGAAATTGGAGCTTTGAGCCATTTCTCACAGCATTTCATCACCAAAGCACGATGCAGGCCCTGATGCAAGAAACGCCGGTGCGTATTATCACTCGCAAAGATGCTGCGCTGCTCGGGGCAGCCTGCTATGGCCGGAACCATTTTCTGCAACAACGATAGACGTGCATGATGGGCCAGGAGCATCTTGCACGCATCGTTATTCGATTTATCCCCGAGGCGGAAGTTCTCAGCATCGATATCTTAGGAAAGGGCAACATCAACGATACCTATCTTGTCAACCTGAAGAACCACCGGCCACTGGTCCTGCAAAGGATAAATCCGGCAGTGTTTCCTGAACCTGAAGTAGTGGTTGACAATTCATTGAAGGTCACCCGATTCATTGCTAATAACCGCCCTGAAAACCAAGCCGGGCTGCAGGAGATAATGATATATCCAGAGCGTAGTGGCAGAAGCTATCATCGGGATCAGCATGGTCAGGTCTGGCGGTTAAGCAACTATATCGAAGACAGTGTGGATGGAGCATCAATCCATCCAGACACCAGGGCTTTTGAAGGGGGTCGGGCACTCGGTCTTTTTCATCAGCAGGTTTCCGGTATGGATTCATCCCAACTTGGGGTTCCCTTACCAGGGTTTCACCATCTTCCAGGTTACCGCGATGCATTTCTTGAAGCACTCTCAGCAACTGAAGCGTCTGAAGATTCGGCGCTCGCCTATTGTCTGGAACAGGCTCGGGTTAGGCAGGATGATGCCGAAATCCTGACTCGTGCCAGAGCAGAAAACCTTTTGCAGCCAGGTGTAATTCATGGCGACCCGAAACTTGACAATGTGCTGTTCGAAGGACGGAGTGGTAAAGCTCTGGCCGTGATCGATCTTGATACCGTGTCCGAAGGATTGCGGCTCTATGATCTCGGTGATTGTTTACGTTCGTTTTGCAACCATGCAGGAGAGAAGCCGCCTGACGCTGAGATGGTGCATTTTGATGCGCCGACCTGCAAGCGGGTGCTCCAGGGATATCATGCATCAGGTACCCGGTTGGAAGATGCAGAAGTAGCACTGCTCTTTCAGTCGATCCGACTTATGACGTATGAACTGGGACTGCGCTTTGTCACCGATTTCCTTGTTGGAAACCGATATTTCAAAGTAGACGGAGAGCGGGATAATCTGGATAAAGCACGGGTGCAATTTCAACTGCTCAGCTCAATCGAGTGTCAGCAGGAGGAGATTGAACGGATTATTGCGACACAATTTCGATCTTCAAAGGGCTAATTCTTCTGAAAGATGGATTTGTTTTCAACCGTGTAGAGATATTGTCTGATGGTTTCCTTGAGGTAGGTGCTGACTGCACTGAACTCGACTCCGATCAGTACTTCCTGGGAGCTTGTCCTGAGGTTGCGGACAATCGCTGAGATATGTTGCTCTTCCTCCAGTCCCGGCAGAATGCAATGAATGTCAATCTCTTGATTGATGACGGCCTGAGGGAGCGTATCATTCCCCTTCGTCCGCACCAGGCATAACCCGCCACTGCTGCTCAAGTCGGTAAATGTTGCAAAATACCGTTCATCATCGTTGAGGTTCAAAGTACAGGGAATATGAATAGAGGTTCGCTTCGCCTTGCGCATTTCGTGGTAGTGGATGACCGAGGGGTACTCAAAAAAAAGCATATGATACGGTTGTTCCAGCGATCTGATGAGCTTTGATTTAAAGAGGCACAACCGACCCCGGTAGATGAATTTGATCAGGGCAATGGTATCCGCTGGTAGTGTGGTGTGGGTAACAATAAAATGGCTGGGTGTTGAGACAATGATACTGTTCTCGGGGATCAGCCCGATCAAATAGCTCTCGAGAGGGGCTTCAATGGTGTTGAATTCGATTTTGATTTTCAGTCCGATATCAAGGGCCAGCCTCTGCCCGGTAATAGAGACCTTTTTCAAAGAATGCTGGGGTTTGACTATGGTCTGTTCCTGCTTCCGACGTTCTTCTCGTTCGTCCTTGAGTCGAAAGCCTTCCATGATCAGTGAGATAAGCGGCTTGGTTATGCTTTTTTCGCGCTGATTGTTATAGAACTTTATTTCGATGATAACTTCGGGCCATGAAATAATTTCATAAATCGCCTGTTCACCATCAAGCTGCTCGGTCTTGGCATCCACTAGTACACCGTCGTGGATATAGATAAATCCGATGTTGAGCCCACTGAATATTTGCAGGGTGCATGATTTTTCTTCATTTTCAAGCATCTGCAGAAAAGAGTGGATCGGAATATCCTTGACTGTTCCGGTTGAAGCCTGAGCGGCGTAGGTACTGACTTGTTCGTTAAATTGCTTGGAGGTTACCGGGTAGGTGAAGCACCCGACGGCCCCAATTTCTCTGGCCCGATCGCAGGATTTGCCGCCGGAAGTGGAGATCGCCAGGAGTGGAATGTACGGTAGGGTGGTGCTCAGCTCTTTAATAAATGCGCAATCTTCGGCGTCATTTAAGGTTGTATTACAGATGATCAGATCAACCGTACCTTTTTCCAGGGTTGAATGGGCGCTTTCTTCATCCTGGGCCGAGATGATGGTATATTCTTCCTGACTTAACCGGCAGGTATCAATGAGGGACTCGAGTCGCTCAATGTTATCTTCTATAATCAACAGTGTTTTCATCGCCATATCTTTTGAGTCGATGGTGCGCTCTTAACGGGCAGTTGCAGGTCTCAAAAAGCCGATAGTATTGTACATTTATAAGTATGCAGGAAAATTTTACGGAAAGCAAAAAAAATCCAGAAACAGCTGATTCTCTGCGCCTTCGCAGAGAAACGGTTGCGTGTTTGGTAAAGATACAATATCTTGCGGACCTGGCTTCGGGTCACTGTATCACTGTTGTTATGATAGAGCGATCTGATATAAGTTTTCAAAAGGATCTGATTGAATAATTCATGCAGCAGAAGTCTCCATTTACTGAACATTTAAGATCAAGCGAGTGTCGGGCTCGTCTTGGTGAGGTCCGGACCGCACATGGAACCTTCCAAACACCAATTTTTATGCCTGTCGGTACACAGGCAACGGTCAAGGCTCTTACCCCTGAAAACCTTAAAGCGTGTGGTGCCCAGATCATCCTGGGAAATACCTATCATCTCTATATTAGACCCGGGCATGAGTTGATTAACCAATTTGGTGGCTTGCACCAGTTCATGAATTGGGATCGGCCAATATTAACCGATAGTGGCGGCTTCCAGATATTCAGCCTCAAAGATCTGGCAAAGATTACCGAAGAGGGTGCTTCCTTTCAGTCACATCTGGACGGTTCAAAACTATTCCTCAGCCCCGAAGACGCCATAGATGTTCAGCAGGCCCTTGGCTCAGATATCATGATGTGCCTTGATACCTGCATACCTTTTGAGGCAGACAAAAAGCAAACCGTAGAATCGACTGGGCTTACCACCCGATGGGCCGCTCGCTGCAGGAACGCTCACACCAATCGTAGTCAACTGTTGTTTGGTATTGTGCAGGGCGGAATGTATCCAGAGTTACGGAAGCAGTCTGCCGATTCATTGATTGAAATCGGCTTTGATGGCTACGCGATTGGTGGTCTCAGCGTTGGAGAGCCACCACCAAAGATGTATGAAATGACCGAACTCACGGTTCCCTTCCTCCCCGAGGATTATCCGGTCTACTTGATGGGTGTCGGTACCCCGCAGGATCTGGTTGAGGGAGTGTGGCGTGGTGTTGATATGTTTGATTGCGTGATGCCGACCAGAAATGCCCGGAATGGTACACTGTTTACCAGTAAGGGAAAGGTTGTGATAAAAAACTCCCGTTATCGAGCAGATCATCTGCCGATTGATAAAGCTTGTAATTGTTACACCTGCCGGAACTATTCACGGGCCTATTTACGGCACCTGTTCGTGAGCAGAGAAATTCTCGCCTATCAACTCAACACCATCCATAACATCCACTTTTACCTTGATCTGATGGCCCAGATGCGGCAGGCGATAAAAGCCGATTGTTTGAAAGCATGGCGACAAGATTTTTATGGCAGGCTTAACGGAGAATGATTAAAGTTTTCCAGATATGTTGGCAATTTGCAGTTGCGTGAATTATCATGCGTTCCTGCAACTGAACTACTTAAATATTTTGGAGGTTATAACCATGATGAAAATAGCATACGCAGCCTCAGTGGTAGCAGCTATTAGTGCAACCGCAGGAACTGCTTTTGCGGAAGGAGCAGCAGGAGGAGGGCCGGGAGGCACCTTCGCCCAGTTCATTCCGCTGATTCTGATATTTGTCGTTTTTTATTTCCTGCTCATCAGGCCACAGCAGAAGCAGGCAAAACAGCACCAAGCGTATCTGAATGATTTGAAAAAAGGAAATAAGGTGATCACCAAGGGTGGCATTTATGGCGAGATCACCGGTATCACCGATAGTGTTCTGACCCTTGAGATCGCTGAGAATGTAAAAGTCAGGGTCACCCGTGACGCCATTGCCGGCCCCCAGGCCACTCCTGAAACTCAGAAGGATTCGGGTAAGCCGGCCAAAGATAAAAAGTTATCGGGTGGTTGAGGAATTAAAGGCTGTTAGGCATCTACGGTCGTAGATTTTTTATCTCGCGTGCAGGGCGGTTTTCCTTCGGGGAAGCCGCCTTTTTTTATTTCTCGTCAGTGAAAAGGAAAGCGGTGTAAAAAAAGCAGTTCGCCAACTGGATTCACTTACTTTTTTGTGATACCCTTCCGATAAGGACGACAGAGGGTATCATGTTTAAAATGCAGAATAAATTCATGAACGGTCGACCCAGGATGAAACTTCCGAGAAACAGTGTCCATCTCATCCTGGCAACTATTGTCATCAACATCCTTGGCCTTGCCATGCCATTGATGATGTTGCAGACCTATGACCGGATTCTGCCCAATCATGGCATAGGTAGCCTGGTGCTGCTGCTTTCAGGTGTCGCCATCGCTGCAGTGCTGGAGGTCATCCTGCGACTGGCCCGCTCTTATCTGACGGGCTGGGCCGGTGCGGTTTTTGAACATGCAACCTCTTACCGTGCCCTTGAGCATATGCTCGATGCAGATATCCAGGCCTTTGAAGGCCAAGGATCAGGCGCCTATATTCAGAAAATGGCAGCAATTTCAAGGCTGCGCATGTTTTATTCCGGCCAGGCGCTGATGACCATCGTTGATCTGCCCTTTGTCCTGATCTTTCTGGCCCTGATCTTCTATATCGGTGGCAACCTGGTGTTTGTACCACTCACCCTGTTTATGATTTTCTGTCTGACGGCGTGGCTTGTCGGGGTGCGCCTGAAAAGCGAGGTGATTGAAGAGGATCGCAATGATAAAATACGATCTAACTTTCTCATCGAGACGCTTACCGGGATCCATTCAATTAAATCTCAAGGGCTTGAGCAGTTTTTTCTCAGGCGCTTTGCCCGTTTGGGCGATGCCATTTCTGCAGCGCATTTCCGAGTCGCACTTTCCAATAGCCTGGCCTCGAGTGCAGGGATGTTATTTGGTCAGATCATGACCATATCGGTGGTTACCTTTGGAGCGCTTAAGGTCATCAATGGGGATTTTGGCGCCGGTGGCCTTGCCGCCTGCCTGCTTCTTTCCGGCAGGATTATGCAGCCGGTTCAGCGTGCGTTGGGATTATGGACACGCTTTCAGAATTATTTTGTCGATCGCCAGGAACTCCAGGAGATTTTTGCCCTGCCGGTTCCCACAGGTAAAACCTCCGATTCGATGTTGCAACCCAAAGGTATTATCCGCTGCACAGATCTGGCTTTTTCCTATCGGGCAAGTGACACCCCACTTTTCAAAGGACTCGATCTCTTTCTCGGTCCCGGCTCTTCGGTATCACTGGTGGGGCAGGAATCACGAGGCAAAACAACCTTTTTGCTCTTGCTGGCCGGCCTGATGGAAGCAGATGGGGGTAAGGTTACCATTGATGGGGCAGAACCAAGGGTGGTATCGCCGGAAGAACGGGCACAAAGGATCGGTTATCTTCCTGAAAAAGGGGTGATCTTCAATGGTACCATTATGGATAATTTGACCTTTTTTGGTGCCATACCGGTTGACGATGCGATAACGGCGGCCCGCCATCTCGGTATTGTTGATGGGGTTGCTTTGTTGCCCAACGGTTTCAAAACAACAATCACCGACTCGGTGACCGATCCGATCCCCCCGGGATTCAAGCAGAGGATTGCGATTGCCCGTACCCTTGCCCGAAAACCAAAAGTGATTCTTTTTGACAATGCCGATCGCGGCCTTGATCGGCAGGGGTACAACCTGGTTTTCAAAGTACTTGGCAGATTAAAGGGCAAAGTTACCATGGTTTTTGTTTCGGATGATCGAAACATCCTGCGGCTTGCCGATCAGGAATATCATATCGTCGATGGGAAACTGAAAGAACAGCCACCGATTGATTCAAAAGTATATTCGGTACTTCCCTTCAGGGAGTTAAAGGTATGAACCAAAGCATGACGGACATCGGCCTTGAATTGCGCAACAAGATTGAGCCGTTTGGCTGGCTCAGTCGCACCGGTCCGCCATCTCCCTTTGCCGAATGTATTGCACCGCTCCTTACCGCCCTGAAATGGAATGGGGAGATTCATCAATTATGTGAATCATTGCCACATTATCCGGATCAAATGGATCGGGTCGATATCATTAACGTTTTCTCAAATCTGCATTACTCGATCGGTCACGCCCGAATTAGTAAAGATTCATTTGATGAGAGGCTCTGTCCATGTCTTGTCGTTACTGACCAGGGGCAGGAGAACGAGCATCCCTATGTGCTGTTTAAATCGGGTCAGGATGAGATTTTGGCATACGATGGAGCAAGTGGATCACTGATTTCGTTCTCCATGATTTCAGCGCGTCGTATTGATATTTACTCCTTTGAACCGTTAACTGAAGAATCGCTGCATAAAAGCAAGATCAGTGATCAGGTTGATGAAAGTCCGCGACGCTGGTTCACTAAGCTGCTGTTGCGCTTTGGCCATGTTGGTAAACAGATCTTGTTGTCGAGCTTTCTGATTAACCTGCTCGCGCTTGTTTCTTCACTCTATGTAATGACCGTTTACGACAAAGTAATTGGCAGCCGGGCTCCCGACACCCTTGTTTACCTTGGGTTTGGGGCAATTCTTGCGATCTTGTTTGAAACAGTATTGCGTTATCTGCGGGCCAGAAGCCTTGCCTTTTTTGGTGTTCGGCTTGATGCGATAATTACTACGGCCATCTTTGAGCGGCTCCTGTTTCTACCTCCCCGCATTGTTGAAAACTCATCCACCTCGGTGCAAATTGCTCGGTTGAAAGATTTTGATTCGGTACGAAATTTTTTTGCCGGCCCCCTTGGAATCAGTGCCCACGAATTGCCGTTTACCGTGATCTTCATCGTGGCTATCTGGATTGTTGGTGGGCCGCTTGCCAAAATTCCGCTTCTGTTGATCGTGGCTTACGGGCTGCTTGGCGCCCTGATGCTTCCGCGAATTCAAGCCTCCACAGAGGCCGGTGCAGCAGCGGGAGCTCAGCGACAGGCCCTGATGGTTGAAACCATGCGCAAAATGCGGGCCTTGAAAATTAACGGAGTTAAGAACTCCTGGTTGAGCCGTTTCAAAGAGTTATCAGGAGTCTCATCATATGCCTCATTCAACACGTCCCTGCAGACAGCTTTTGTCGAAAGTATCTCCTATGGACTATCAGTTGCAGCCAGCGCCACGACTCTTACGTACGGTATTTTTCTGGTCTGGGATGGGGTGATTACAACGGGTGGTTTGATTGCCACCATGATGCTTATCTGGCGGGTGATTGGGCCGCTCCAGGCGACCTGCAATGCGTTGGTACGGATTCGCTACCTGGGGAGAAGTATCGTACAGGTCCATAACCTGATGAGCACGGAACCCGAGCATAAGCCAACGATTTCTGAAGATTTTTTAACGCTTAAAGGCGATATAACGTTCTCTGGTGTTGGTCTTCGTTATTCAGCAGACCGGGCGGCTTTGTACAGCGGTATGAGTCTGGAGATCGAAAAAGGAGAAATTGTCGCGGTCAGTGGGAGCAGCGGGTCCGGAAAATCTTCTTTTCTCAAGCTGATCATGGGGCTCTATCCTCCGCAAATGGGGGCGATTAGAATCGATGGGGTCGATATCAGGCAACGTGACCCGGTTGGGTTGAGAAGAAATATCGCCTATGTACCGCAGACACCTGAGCTCTTTCATGGCTCCATTGAACAGAATTTGCGAATGTGCCGTCCGGAGGCTTCACCTCAGTATCTGGAAGAAACGCTCGAGTTGGCTGGTGCCTTAACCGATGTAAAAAAATTGAAAGATGGCTTGGGAGCCTTCATCGGTGATTACCGCTCCGAGCAGCTTTCCTCAAATCTGACCTATCAGTTGACACTGGCGCGGGCCTATCTTCGTGATGCGTCAATCATGCTGGTCGATGAAATGCCGCCGTCTCTGTTAAGCCACACGACGGCTGAAAATTTTAGAGCATTTTGTGAGCAGTATCGGACCAATAAAACCATCGTGTTTGTGACAGACCGTGAGGCGGATATCTTGCGGGCTGACCGACTCGTCTATCTCACCGGCAGCGGTCAGGTGCTAACCGGTAAACCCGCTGAATTGATTGCAGCGCTCAAAGGTGAATGACCATGAAGACAATCAAACGGGCTGATATTAACAAGCAACTCCGCCTGCTGGGGCAATCAGCAGTGCTTGAAGAGGCGCAAACCCCCTATATGATCAGGTTTACCATGCTGGTAATCTGTCTGGCGGTTTTTGCATTTATCGGCTGGGTCTCGGTTTCCCGGATCAAGGAAGTGGCAAAAACGGTCGGCGAGATTGTGCCATCGGGCCATATACAGGTCGTACAGCATTTGGAAGGGGGCATTGTTGAATCCATCGCGGTGCGTGATGAGCAATATGTGAAAAAGGGTACGATACTCATACAAATCAGTGGTGAATCAATTCGGGCCGAATATGAGAGGGTGAGCGTCAGGCTGGAAAATCTTCGCGATAAGCGTGATCGGTTGCTGGCTTACATCGCCTCGACCAACGGCGGGGACGGGCAAAAAGAGATACCCGTCTCGGCAAGTCAGCAGCAGATATTGGAGGGGATGCTGCAATCTTACCAGACAGAGAACTCAATCATCCAGGAACAGATCGTCCAGAAGCAGCAACAGATCAGGCTTTTGGAACAGGAACGTTTAACCGAGCAGAAGAATCTTGAAATTGCCGAGGCTTCCTTTGCGACCCAGCAGAGCCTGTACCAGGAGCGGCTGGTACCAGAGCATGTGTATCTTAACGCGCTTCAGGAAAAAAATGCCCGCAGTGGTAGAATTGCTGCGATTGATATCGAGAAGGAAAAAGCTGAAAAGGCCTTGCAGGAGTATCGTCTGAGGCTGCGGGCGATTGGCAGCAGCGCCCGGGAGGTTGCCCTTGAGCAGGTTGAGGCGATTGAAAGTGAAATCAAGGAAAACCGTACGGTCCTGGAACGACTGAGCAAGCAATCAGAGCGATTATCACTCCGGTCTCCGGTTGATGGTATCGTTAAGGGACTGGAAATACACACCATTGGAGGGGTTATTGGTGCCGGGCAAAAACTGATGGAAATTGTGCCGCTTGATAATGAACTGGTTGCAGAAGTTAAAATCAAACCGGTTGATGTTGGTCATATCAAAGTTGGTGATTCAGTAAATGTAAAAATTACTTCCTATGACTCTTCACGATATGGTTCAATAGAAGGAACGGTGCTGGGAATTTCTGCGACGACCTTCATTGAAAGTGGTGATACACCGTTTTATCGTGGCAGGATTAGATTAATGAAGAATTATGTGGGCGAGGATCGGAGCAAAAACCGAATCCTACCCGGCATGATCGTCAATGCAGACATAATAACCGGTGAGAAGTCGGTGCTTTCTTATCTCCTGAAACCTATTCATTTATCATTAAGATCAGCATTTGCTGAACGGTGAGGACTCGAATGGCTGTCGCATCTTACCCTGTAAAATCTAGTATTGGACTTCTTGCAGTAGACGATAATCCCACCTCGTTGAGGCTGCTCGAGTCGATGTTGACACGAAGCGGGCGATACCAGGTGAATACTGCTGTTGATGGTAAGAGTGCTCTGCAGTTTCTCTATGATAATCCCGAATCGGTCGATATTATCCTGCTGGATCGAATGATGCCTGAAATGGATGGCCTCGAGGTCTGCGAAGTCCTCAAAAGTGATCCTGAACTCAGAAAGATACCGGTGATCATGCAGACCTCTGCTGATAAGCCTGAAGAGATCAGTGAAGGGATTGAGGCCGGGGTCTTCTACTACCTGACCAAGCCGCTCAATGCTCAAACTTTGCTCTCCGTTGTCGAGGCGGCAGAACAGCAGGTTCGACAATACCGGCTGCTTCGTGATGAACTTCTGCAGCGCCGACATGGTTTTGGTCTGGTCCAGATTCTCAAGTGCAACTTGCAGACATTGGAAGAGGCGGAGAGCCTCTCAAGTTTTCTGGCAAATTTTTTCCCCGATCCGGATCAAGTCATCACTGGCATTTCAGAACTGATGATCAATGCAGTCGAACATGGCAATCTGGCAATCAGCTATGAGGAGAAAAGCAAACTTGTCAGCGCTAACAAATGGCAGGATGAAGTAAAAACCCGTCTTGCTGATCCTCAGTTCGCCAACCGTGTCGCGTCGGTAGTCTTTGAGAAGCGCGAGGATGCCTACTATTTGCAAATCACCGATCAGGGAGATGGTTTTGATTGGAAACAGTTTCTAGAAGTTGATCCTTCACGAGCCACCCACAACCATGGTCGTGGAATTGCCATGGCTAATATGCTCAGTTTTGACAAGCTGCTTTACAACGAGAAAGGAAACCAGGTAACCGCAGTGGTTTCAATAAGTAGTGACGAGCAAAAAGAAGATTTTTGGGGATAGCAAAACACGTAATTGAGTTACGAATCTGTAACTCGACTCACACACTTCTCCTTCTTATTATTACTATCATCATATTTGTCCAGTAAATTCAAGTTTTTACGTTTTGTGTTTTTGTGGCATAAAATCTGCACAAAAAAGAAGTGTGCAGATAACTATTGAGGTATTAAGCTTTTTTTACCTTTAGAGGTGTTTTTCACCAGGGAGAGGAGCAAATGGCAGAGAACCCCAAAAAAAACCAACGTGATGATTCCCAACAGCAGAGCAGTGGGCAGGATAGTGCTCAAGAGTGGTTCGAATATCAGGATGAGACCGAAAGCGACGAGTTGCGCAATGCCCGAGAATGGGAAACGGATCATCGTCTGGTTGATGATAATACTGCACTTGGAAATATCCACCAGGGCTCTGATGAAACACAGGATCTAACAAAGAGCCAGGGTTCCCCATCGACTACTGTTTCTGAAATTGAAGGGGTCGTGCTGCCTGACAGTGAAAGCGCTCAGCCTCGAGCGGAAGTGAGCGGAGCTGAACCACTTGCAGAAGAGCAGCGGGCCAGCGAGGGTGATGTAGCAGCCGTTGGCCAGGAAGGTGAGCCCGATAAAAGCAGTGAAGCGGTGGGACCACAGTTGAGTGATCTTTCGCTGGACTTGCCCGATGATTTGGTTACCGCCAAACCATCAGAAGCAGATCCAGAGCAACCCTCCTCCGATAGAGCAGATAGCCAACCGCAAAGCGGAACAGGACACCGAGCAGCAACAGAATCATCATCCCAGCCGGAAGTGGCCGAAACCGTTGCTGCTGGCACACCAACAGAGTCACCTGCCACCACGGCTCCACGGATCACTCCTGACCCTGAGGAAGAAGCTGCTGCCCAACACACGCAGGACGTGAACGAAAAACCAACCGCTGAAGGTAAAGAAACGATAAAAAGTCTTGAGGATCAGGAGGTGGTTTTGACCACCGATACCTTTGGTTTCCAGGATCAGGATGGCGATCAGTTGTCTGCCGTCAGGTTGGTTGATCCGCTGGAAAACGGTGCGTTGTATTTACACGGAGTGGCTGTTGGGCCCGGACAAGCGATCTCTGCAGCGGATATCGAAGCTGGTAATTTGAGCTATCGACCGGATAATCATGGCAGTGGTGAAAATTTCGATACCGCAACCTTTCAAGTCAGTGATGGTAATCAGTGGTCGGATTCAACGGCGGAAATTTCCTTCGATGTGACACCGGTTGCCGATGCGCCTGAGCTTGACGTCAGTTTCGGTACGGCCCAGCGGGTTGATGTTCCCGGCACGGGCGAAATTGTTGATAAAACGATTACCACTCAAAACTATCAGCAGACTGACGGTGGCTTCAGGGTCCTCGGGCGTACCGTTGATGCGGAGGGGAATTTGTCCGAGGCCACACTTGAGAATGTCGGGACCGGCCAGAATGGTTTCGCACCACAGGGAACCAATGCGGGACCCGATTATCAACTGGGGGTCAATCTTGAGCATCAGGTCAGTGAAGAACTGATCATTGAACTGGATCAGGCAACCGCTGAAGCCAGTGTGACAATCGGGCGTCTATTTGCCAGTGAACACGGTAGTGAGGGGCATGAAGCCGGTTTCTACACCCTGAAAAATGGTGACGAAGTGGTCGGCCACGGCTCCTTTCACTCCACATCCGGCAATGAAATGCAGCTTGATTTATCAGGTGATAATGGGGTTTCATTTGACCAGATCGTCTTCACTGCCAAGACCACCTATGAAGATGGCTCGATTCGGGGCAATGATGCCAGCGATTATGTCGTTCGCGCTGTTTCGTGGAAAACCGAGGAGCAGATGGACCAGGTATGGGAGACATCGCTGAATATCGGTACAGAATTAGTCGATGGTGACCAGTCAGAGATTCTTGAGCCGGTCATTATCAGCGGTTTACCACCCGGGGCACAATTATCGGCCGGTACCATGATCAGTGGCGGTACCCCCGCAGAATTTCAGGCAACAAATTTGCAGATTGCCCACGAGAGCCCGGCCCGGATCGTTTTTGAAGGGGAAACTGCCGGTTATCGAAACAGCCTTGGGTATTACAAGATTGATCCTGAGACCGGTAAGATCACCGATGTTGAAATGCTCTGGGAAAATGCATCACTTAAGGGCAGCGGCGGTGACCTGATCAAAGGCGAGAGTACACTCGATATAGATATTTCTGCCGGAGATCAGGTCGGGTTTTTTCTGGTGGCTGATGGCGCCAGGAAAAACAATTTCGACAATCTGGAAGAAGGACATTTCGAGTTCCGAGAAAGTGATGGCTCAACGGCCTCGGCTACCAGTTCGGTGCCTGAACTGGTTTTTGTCGCCAAAGACGGGAGTGAATCGGTCATAAAAGGTAATATTTATCATACCGCGGAAAACGATGAGAACTTGTCCTTGAATCCGGATGGCATCAGGCACACCAGGGGTGATCTTGACCTGGATGATGGAAAGATCACCATTGGTTTTGAGGATTTGAAAGGGGGGGGTGATCGTGATTTTGACGATTCCATTTTCACCGTCGAACTTGGTGCTGAAAATGTTGAACAACTGGCCTATGAGAATGGCGGATACAGTACCTGGGAGGTGGACCCGTCAGAGCTGGAAGGCCTCACCATGACAATTCCCGGAGAGTATCAGGACAGTTTTGATCTGTCTGTCACCTCGGCAGCTTCTGAAGTTGACGGCGGTACAGCCTCAACCGCAGTATCATTAACAGTCAATGTCACAGAAGATGGTGTTGCGGTTGAGGACGTGCAAACAGAGGTTATTGCTGATCCCATCGAGGTATCGGGGGTGTCGATGCAAACTGGTAGCAGTGGGGAGGATGATAGCTCAAATCTCAACCAGTTTGCGGCTACCGAAGAAAATGGTAATGGGCTCTCTGATTCGCTCAACTCTTTTTCAACCGCTTCATCATCAAGTGATGAAGATGTACCATCACTTGATGAGCAGGTGGCTGCTGCCGAGCAGGAAGAACAGGAAGCACAAGAGAATGGCCTGAATGAAGCAGAAGTGTTGATCGTTGAGGAGAACGGCGGTTCTAATGGTGAACAGGAGGATGTTACCCCCGTGGTCTAACGGGGGTAAGGTCTCCTGAGTAAATCAAGACGCACCATACCTGCTGCAGGTTGTTCACCGATCAGGTTGGAACAATCTTTTGTCGTGACAAGTGGGGTTCAATCGCATACCATTGGGAGCATTGGTTTATGAAATAATCGGTTTCTTTTGATTAAACCCTTTGTTTCCCAGAAATTTATGACACCTTCTACGTTTCCTGTGGGCCATCTTGTTTCTCTTTCGCGATTATCCGTGAAGCTTTTTCCCCTCTATTGCATTCTGCTGATTCTTTTTTCAACCAGCCAGGTTTGGGGGAATCAGGCACAAGCGGATCCCGGGAAGTTATCTGTTACCGGGCAAAAGCCTTCTGAAATTGGAGAGCTCCTCTCTTATGTGGCGGTGTTGCCCGATGATTCAAAACACCGAGATGAAATTGAAGCACTTTATGACGAACTGTTTGAAGCAGTCCTGAAAAGTTCACCCCAGATTACCATCGCCCTGCATACAAAGAATCAGAAACTGGCTCAAAGACATACATCCTTTGCCGAAAGGTGGGCACCGCAGGTCGATTTTTCTCTCTCGAGAGAACATAAGTTCAATCATGACGAAGATGACAATAACTCATCCAGTAGCGCCAATGAATTTCAGGATGGCAGCGAAGTTACGGAGTGGTCGTTCAAGGCGGATTTTCCTCTTTACCGCAAGCGGACATCGGTAGCCCTTCAAACCGCAGAAGAGGAGCTCTCCGTTGCTGATCATACCTTTTTTGTAAGAGTCAACGAACTGGGTGCGCAGCTCCATAAACTGCTCGGTGATTATATGGTGGCGGTGTACCGGCTTTTAAATCTGCAAAATTCCGTGAAGCTTTCAGCCGAGTATGTGGGACGTATTGAGCGAGGGTATCAACTCAGGGATCAAACCCGGTTGGCCATGCTCCGGGCCCAGGCAAACTTGAAGGAACTCGAAGCTCGGATCGATATCGAGCGCCAGAGGCAGGATACAACATTGCGCGCGTTACTGGATTTTACCGGCCTGGATTCAGACGATGAATTTATCCATCGATTGAACTGGCTGCTGCGCGAGGAAGTGCAGGCCGCTGAAGTGATATCCGGTTTTGCCCAGGTTGACGAGACCCTGCGTGGAGCCGAGATATACCTGAGTCAGATGGACCAGGATCAGCTGCTGGCTTTTTATAAGGCCAATAGTTTTTTATATCGGCAGCTTGAGTTGGAAAAGGCACAGGCCATGGCACGATCTGAACGTTTTGTCCAGGGTGAGTATCCCGATCTGGCTATTAAAGGAGATGTGGGACGAAAAGAGGATACCAGGTTTGAGGATTTTATCGCCGAAGGCAGCCTTGGCTTGTATCTCAATGTGCCGGTATTCAGCGGTGGTACGTTGGCGCACAATATTCGCACGAAATCAGAAGCTCAGCAGGTTGCAGTGGAGCAGTTTTACGATCAGAACCGCAAGTTGTTTAACCAGATCATGAATCGGCGCAAAACCATCATAAGCTTAAGCGAGATTTACCAGAAACAGAAAATAAACCTCCTTCAACAGGCTGAGATTGTAGAGCTTTCAATCAAATCATACACCATAAAGCAGACCTCCATGCAGGATCTGCTGACCAGCAAGAATCGATTGATCAACGCGAAGAATCAGTTGATAAAATCGACCATGGACATTTCCAGCCAGGTACAAATGTTCCTCTGGGAACTTGGTGTATTACCTTCAGGTACGATCGAGGCTGAGTAGCGGGTTGTTTCTCAACCACTCAAACTCCCAGCCACCGTCCTGTTGCAACAATAACAATGCCGACCAGCATCGATAAAAATACGTTTCCGGTTTTCAGGCTGCATACGGCTGTTGCCAGCGTTGCGACCCAACCGACCACACCTTCGGCTATGGCGGCTGGAATGATCAATGAGAGCAGGATGGTACCCGGTAGGGCATCCATGAATCGCTTAAAGCGACCGGTTTTGGGCAACTGTCCGGCCAACAGCAGACCAGATATTCGCAAGGAATAGGTAACAAGGGCAGCGCAAAAAATTGTCAGCCAGACCCCAATATCGGTTTCAAGCGGATTCATTGGGTTTTCCCTCTGAGTTCTTGATAAATGCGGCAATCAGGGCACCACTGATTCCACCGCAGACAATATACCATTTGCCTGGTAACATCGATTCGCTGATCAGTGCGACAATGGCGGCGACCAACCAGGGCAGGATATCCTTTTTCCCTTCCCAGAAACTGAATACCAGGGCGGTAAACACTGCAACAAAAGCGAAATCGAGCCCATATTGCTCCGGGTTCTGGATAATCGCACCGAGTCTATGTCCGATCATGGTGCCCCCGCACCATGCGGTCTGCACGCATAAACCACCGCCGAGCAGGAACCAGGTCGAGGCTGTACCCTGGTGATAGCGGGCCATGGTGATTGCCCAGTTCTCATCGGCAACAAGATGCATGAACAAAAATTTGTGTCTGAGTGATTTACCCTGGAACAGGGGATTCAGTGAGGCACCGATCAGCATATAACGCATGTTGATCACCAGGACAGCCAGTGTGATCTCCAGGATCGGCAAGGGCGGCAGCCACATCTCAACCATCACGAATTGGGCGGAGCCGGCAAATACCGAAAGATTCATCACCAGAAGCTGGTACCAGGTTAGCCCTTTTTGAGCTGCCAGCAAGCCCAGCACCGAACCGTAGGCGGCAACACTGGCGGCAACCACCAGGTTGGCAATGAAGCCATGTCGAAGCTGCTGGTATCGATCTGTTGAGTGGAGTTGTTGATTTGTCATAACGGACCACTATAGACCAAATAAACGAGTCCGTCTTGTAAGATATTGCGCTCTTTGTCAACTGTGTTGCGGAGTTCTAAAACTGAGATATACTTAAGACGTTTTGTTGTGTTGGGTGCTCCTGTTATTTCTGAAAACTGCGTGCAATACCGAGTTGTAAACCTCTCAGTTCTGCTAATCCTTTGAGGCGACCAATAGCGCTGTAGCCAGGGTTCTCTGGACGCTTTTTGTTCAGATCATCCAATATCGTATGGCCATGATCCGGTCTGAATGGAATTTGCCAATCTTTTCTGCCATCATCCTGCCGGCGCTTCATTTCAAGTAACAGCTCTCTTACGATTTCAAACATATCGATGGAACCACCAAGGTGACTGGCTTCGTAAAAGCTGCCATCAGGATTGCGTTGGGTGGAGCGTAAATGGGTACAATGGATTCTCGAGCCAAACTCACGTACCATGGCCGGGAGATCATTGCTGGCACGGGGGCTAAAAGAGCCGGTGCAGAGACAGATACCGTTCGAAGGACTTTCAACTGCTCCCAATAAACCCCTGACATCATCTGCCGTGGAAACAATACGTGGCAAGCCGAGAATCGGAAAAGGAGGGTCATCCGGGTGGACTGCCATTTTTACCCCGACTTCTTCTGCGATGGGTATTACTTCTTGAAGGAATCGATAATGATTTTGCTTCAAAGTATTTGCATCAGTACCCTTATATTTTGCCAGCAATTCATGGATATCCTCAAGCTTCAAGCTCATCTTCTTACCGGGGAAAATGTCGATGATTGAATTGCAGAACTCCGCCCGCTGTTTATCGGACATGGAAGCATAGAACTCTT
Source organism: Desulfobulbaceae bacterium (assembly GCA_004796425.1). Classification (GTDB taxonomy): domain Bacteria; phylum Desulfobacterota; class Desulfobulbia; order Desulfobulbales; family Desulfocapsaceae; genus MADRE3. The sequence goes on from QZLB01000236.1 coordinate 28,244, forward strand.
TCGCAGCTTCAAGTTGTGTAGTGGTGTAATCATTTTCCGAACCTGGTCTTTGCAGCATATAAATTTCAAAGGCTGCAAATTGAACAGGATCGAAAAAGAGGCACTCTGATCCGTCTTTGAGTCGATAGGCGAGATCGGTTCTCACCCAGTCGAGTACCGGCATAAAGTTATAAATTACGAGATCTATCCCTTCTGCTCCCAGGTTCTTCAGTGACTGCTTGTAGTTATTTATATAGTGCTTGAAGTTACCGTTTCTGGTTTTGATTTCTTCGTGGAGGGGCAGCGATTCTACGGCCACCCACTTGAGCCCCGCATCTTCGATGAGCCGTTTCCGAGCGCGGATTGACTCTTGTGGCCAGACCTCCCCGTACTCAAGTTCATGGAGCGATGTGTAAATTCCACTTGCACCAGCCTGGCGGATATCACTTAGAGAAACGCTGTCCTCCGGACCATACCAGCGCATACATTCTTGCATTGATAATGTCATACTGTCTACTTCTGCCTCTGTTTTGCTACCGTGGTGGTTGCTTGCTTCAGAATCCTCAGCGCAATAGGTCGTTAAATATTATGAACAAGGTAGCCACCGTCGACTGGAATGGAAACACCCGTTACAAAGCCGGAGGCTTTCTCACTTGCAAGAAAAAGCGTAGCCCCTGCCAATTCCGCGACATCACCAAAGCGACCATACGGTGTGTGGGCAATCACAGCTTTGCCGCGTTCAGTGTATTCGCCCGTTTCCTGATCTACAAGGAGCGCTTTGTTTTGTTTGCCGAGGAAGAAGCCCGGGGCAATCGCATTAACGCGAATTCCGTGGCTGGCAAATTCATTTGCTGAAGCCATGGTAAGATTCAGGGTCGCTGACTTTGCTGCATCATACGCCCAAACCCCTGAAAGCGGGTTGTAGGAAGCCATTGAGGTAATATTGATAATAGAGCCCTGAAGGTTGTTCTCAATCCAATAGGAGCAGAGGATCTTGGTCGGGACCATGAGACCTGCAACAAGATTCATATGGAGTACCTTCTGGAAGGTTTCCATATCGGTCTCAATAAAGGAGGATTTACCTATGTTGCCGCCGACTCCATTGATAAGCAATTCTACACTGCCAAATTGTTGAGCCGCTGCCGCAAGTCCGTTTTTAACCTGCGCCTCATCGCCGGCATCAATTCTGTCTCCTCGGACCCGCTCACCAGCGTTGTTGATTGACAAAAGATGATCGAGCGCGCTGTCGATTGATTCCTGGGATCGACTCCAGACGACGATATTGGCCCCAGCCTGCAAAAGTGCTTCTGACATGACTAGCCCGATTGCGCCAGCGCCACCTGAAATTATGGCTGTTTTTCCTTCAAGACTGAACATTGTTTCAAGATAGCTCATAGGTATCACCTGTTGAATATGGATTTGTAATCATGGCCTCAGGGGTATCTTTGATAATGAATGACACGCAACGAAGCCGCGTAGTATAACTACAAGGTATTGGTTTTTAGCCGAAAAATCGTTAATTTCTGGTTGCCTTTCTCGCTGTGGCGACAATAGTATTACCAAAGAAAGAAAAAATATCTACCTGAAGTTGTATTGAAATTCGCAAAATAGTCCACCAGCCAGACGTTTTGTAGTAAAACAACAAAACAGATTGACACAGCCCGGCATTAGTAGTATTACTACGCAAAATTTTAGGAATTGGATATGAAAGAAGATCTGCTGAAAAAAATTACTGGTCTCATAAATGAGTTGAATCCATCCGAGGCAAAAGTTGCCAAGTATGTGCTTGCATCCCCAGATGAGGTTGTCCATCAGAGTATTGCGGCCGTTGCCCAGGCCTCAGGTGTGAGTGAGCCAACCGTGATGCGATTTTGTCGTTCGCTTGGTTGTAAGGGGTATCAGGATCTTAAGCTTGGTCTTGCGGTGTCTCTTGCGGGCGATACTCCCTATGTGCATACGTCTATTAACCAGGAAGACAGCACCGCGCAAATGGCTGAGAAGGTGTGCCACTATTCTTCAAACTCGCTTCGTATTCTTTATGAATCATTGGATATGGAAAGAGTGGCAAGGGCTATCACAACATTGAACAATGCCTCAAGAATTGAGATTTTCGGTTCCGGGGCCTCTGGTATTGTAGCACTTGACGCACAGCATAAATTATTCAGAACCAAAGTACCTACCGTTGCCTATCGTGACAGCCATCTGCAGATGATGTCCGCCGCCAGTCTTGATGAGAAATGTGTCGCGCTGGCAATTTCCTACACGGGCCAGTCATACAATATTATAAATGCGGCCAAAATGGCTGCCGAGCAAGGCGCATCTGTCATCGGGATCACTGACAAGGATTCACCACTTGCGGCCTGCTGCGATATTGTCATTAACAACCCCAATATTGAGGATACAACGCTTTTTGCACCGATGGTGTCGCGTATTTGTCAGTTGGTGATCGTTGATATCCTTACCACCGGTATCGCGATGGAGAAAGGTACAGAAGCATGGGAGCACTTAAAGAAAATAAAGCAGAGTGTCGGCTCCCTTCGACCACCCAAGAACATTACCTAGATCATGATATCTGCAAATTCGGAATCACATAGCCTGTCAATCGCTCTCGTGGGCGAATGTATGATTGAATTGCAGGAAGTTGAGCCGGGCAGGATTCAGCAGACATTTGGTGGTGATACGCTCAATACGGCGATCTACATGGCCCGTCTGAGGGAGATCTTCCCTGCTCGAATTGATTATGTCACCGCCTTGGGGTGTGATGGATTCAGTGCCCAGATGATTAAATTCTGGGAAGCGGAAGGGGTTGGAAGTGACCTGGTTCAGCGCCAGGAAGGAGCGTTGCCTGGACTGTATTATATCCAGCTCGATGGAAATGGAGAAAGACGCTTCAGTTACTGGCGTGGTGAAGCGGCAGTGAAAAAGTGCTTTGAGTATAGTGGTGGGCAGAAAATACTCGATCAATTGGCACAGTATGATGGCGTGTATCTCAGTGGGATCAGCGTTGCCGTTCTGACTCCAACCAGCAGAACACTGCTTTTTGATCGATTGGTGCAACTCGTTCGTTCAGGTACAAAGCTTTTCCTTGATTATAACTACCGCCCCCACCTGTGGACTGCTGAGATTTCAATCGCAGAGACTTACCAGAATCTCTTATCGATTTGTGACACCGTTTTCGTCGGACTGGATGAGCTGATGGAAATTCATGGCATATCATCGGAAGCTGCCGGCCATGAGTACCTTGCACGTCAAGGTGTGAGAGAGTCGGTAATTCGGAGTGGAGCAGATCCTTGTTCAATTTGTCTCGCAGGTGACGCAATTATCGTTAACGCAGAGAGAGATGTCAACGTGGTGGATACAACTGCCGCCGGCGATTCGTTTAGCGGAGCGTATCTTCTGGCAAGAAATTCAGGGTGCTCAATTGAAACAGCAGCTCGAATTGCCCATACCATGGCAGCATATGTTATTGGCTTTAAAGGAGCAGTTGCACCGTTGGATAAAATGCCAGATTTTGCTGCCTTGGTGCACGATGCAAAAGGTTGAACGGTTGTTGGTTTATAAAGCAAGAGGTTGAGGAGCATAAATAAAATGACTGATATTCTCGTAAATCACAACGAGTTGAAGGGGTTAGTTGTTGAGAGATTGACTGAGGCAGGGCTTAACACAGACCATGCAACGATTGTTGCAGATGTGCTGGTCCATGCAGATCTCAGAGGTGTTCGGTCTCACGGTGTTATCAGAACAGAACATTATGTGACCCGTCTCAAAGCAGGGAGTTTGAATTCAGATCCTGAGTTCACGGTGAAACAGGTCAAATCAGGAGCAATGATCCTCAATGCAGATGCAGGAATGGGTCACGTAGCCTGTTGTGTTGCGATGGATAAGGCTGTGGAGATGGCAAAAGAGACAGGGATCGCCATGGTCGGGGTCGAAAACGGCAGCCATTGCGGCGCGCTCTCATATTTTGTTCTTCGTGCGGTTGCGTCTGATATGATCGGGTTGGCAATAACTCATACCGATAAATGTGTCGCACCGTTTGGTGGTGCGCAACCGTTCTTTGGCACCAATCCCATCGCTTTTGGTTTTCCTGCAGAGAAACATGATCCCGTTATATTGGATATGGCGACGAGTAATACTGCGTTCGGCAATATCCTCCATGCCAAGGAGCAGGGAAAATCGATCCCTAATGACTGGGGAATTGATGGAAATGGTTCACCAACAACCAACCCGGATGAGGTTGAAGCAATGATCCCTTTTGGTGGGTACAAAGGGTATGGCTTGGCGCTGGTGATAGATGTTTTAAGCGGTGTGCTGATGGGAGCAAAATACGGACCTCATATTACCGCGATGTATGGAGATTATGATAAGCCGCGGGAGCTCGCCAGTCTGATGATCGCGATCGATCCTGGCACGTTTATCTCTGGCGCTCAGTTCAAAAAGACAATGGATGCAATGATTGATGACCTGCATGCTCAGCCAACCGCTCCTGGCCATGAAAAGGTCATGGTGCCAGGTGAACCTCAGGTCAATCTGGAAAGAACGAACCGAAAAAATGGAGTTCCGGTGGTTGACACCATTTACGACTGGCTGCGAACGGGAAAATAAAAGAGGAGATCTGTCCGCCTCAATTAAACGATTAGATAACACGATGAAAGTTGTTGAAATATCAGATACCAGGAAAATTACGATAATCGAGAAGGTAGAACCGCAGATTGTAAATCCCGATGATGTGATCATTCGAGTTGCTGCGGTTTCCATTTGCGGGACTGATGTTCATACGTTTACCAACACCCATCCCTTTGTCAAACCTCCCGTTGTTGTCGGCCATGAATGCAGCGGCGTGGTAACTGCAATCGGTAGTAAGGTTAAATCAGTGAAGATTGGTGACAGGGTTGCAGTTGATCCGGTTTTAGGATGCGGTACCTGTACACCTTGTACAATAGGCAGACCCAATGCCTGTGCTGAAGTTAAGTGTCGCGGGGTGCATGTTGAAGGGGCAATGCAAGAGTTTTTTAAAATCCGGGAACAGGATGTTTATGTACTCCCCGATTCGCTGAGTGATACCGTGTTGGGCGCTGCGATTGAACCGTTCGCCATTGGCGCTCAGGCCGTCTGGAGAGGTGGCGTAAGGTCAGGACAAAACATGGTTATTTTTGGGGCCGGACCCATCGGTCTTACCACCATGCTGATGGCAAAAGTCAGAGGCGCCGAATGTATCCTGGTGGATCTGAAAGACGACCGTCTGGATAATGCCATACGCTTAGGCGCCGCGGCTGCCATTCGAGCAGATGCGGATGATCTCAAGGAGCAGGTGAGGGGAGTGACCGGGGATCAGGGAGTGTTGGTAACCTGTGATGCTGTTGGGAATCCAGATATTGTTGATCGATGTGTGGAGCTTGTCGATCCAACGGGGACGGTGATTTTACTCGGTATGGATGGAAGTCAGAATAATGTTACAGAACTCGATATTTTCAGAAAGGAACTGACCGTGGTGGGGAGCCGAATGAATTCCGGCATGTTCCCGACAGTTCTCGATCTCGTGGGACAGGACCAGTTACCTCTCTCTGAAATCCTGACCCACCGTTTTTCCTGTGAGCGTGCGGATCACGCATTTGATATGGCCATTGAGCAGCCAGATGGCTTTATAAAAGCGGTCATAACCTTTTAGCATCAGCTCCCGGTTAAGCGAAAGGAGTGTGCAAACCGATCATGTCTGGTGATATCGATACCGGTAATCACGGATGATGTGACCCGAATAGAGGATAAAATAATGCAGATACGACAGCCAATTCACCCTGACCATGCAATGGTGTTAGACACAGAGGAGTTGCGGGCAGAGTTTCTTGTTGAACGCGTCTTTGTCAAAGACCAGATAAGCCTGACCTATAGTCATGTCGACCGGATAATTGTCGGTGGAGTCTATCCTGTTACATCAAGCCTCTTATTTGATGAGCAACTTGGCGGAAAGGTGGGCGGGGCGTATCTGCTCGAGAGAAGAGAGCTCGGCCTTATAAATCTGGGTGGCAGTGGACGGATAACAGCCGATGGAAAAACCTTTGAGCTTGATACGTACCATGGTCTCTACCTCGGGAAAGGGACTCAAAATGTCACCTTTGAGTCGGCCGATAGCATGAAGCCGGCAATGTTCTATCTGGCATGTACGCCAGCCCATAAAGTTTACCCATCCAGAACAATCCTGCCAAATCAAACGATTACAGAGAATCTGGGGGCGCCTGAAACATGCAATTGTAGAACCATTAATAAATATTTCCATCCCGAAGTGTTACCAACCTGTCAACTGAGTCTCGGATTAACCAGGATCGCAACGGGAAGTAACTGGAATACGATGCCAACTCATACTCATGAGCGGAGGATGGAGGTCTATTTCTACACTGAGATGAGTGATGAATCGGTGGTCTTCCACTTTATGGGGGAACCATCTGAAACACGTCATATTGTCGCGCGGAACCATCAGGCTGTTATCTCACCAAGCTGGTCGATACATTCAGGCGTGGGGACCGGGGCATATGCCTTTATCTGGGCGATGGCAGGAGAGAACCAACAATTTGATGATATGGATTTTGTCGATATGAAGGATTTGAAATGAATGTAAGAAACCCTCGAGATATAGAAGCAATGCTGGAACGTTTGAAACTTGTGCCAGTGGTGAGCCTTCCTTCGGTACAAGCTGGTCTGGAATTGGCTGAGATTCTTATCGATCACAATTTACCAGTGATTGAAGTGACTTTTAGAACGCCATATGCTGCCGATGCCATATCTGCAATGAAAGAAAAATTCAACGAGTTGTTGATTCTTGCGGGAACCGTACTGGCCAAAGATCAGGTTGATATCGCCTCTGATGCTGGGGCGGAATGTATTGTTATTCCAGGCTTTCATGCAGGGCTGGTAGATTATTGTCAAGCAAAAAACCTCATGGTTTGCCCTGGTACGGTAACACCGAGCGAGGTCTTGCAATGCTATCATATGGGATTGAAAACCGTGAAGTTCTTTCCAGCAGAAGTTTCCGGTGGTGCCGCGATGCTCAAGGCGATGGCGGCTGTCTTTACTGATATGAAATTTATGCCCACGGGGGGCATAAACCTTAACAACCTTCGCGAATACTTGAGTCTTGATTCAGTATTCTGTTGCGGCGGAAGCTGGCTCGCTCCTGAAGATATGTTGCAACAGGAAAAGTGGGATGCGATAGCGCAGCGTATTGGTCTTGCGACGAAGCAAATTGACCAACAGTTATAGCTGAAATGACTGGTTAACCATTTGATATGAGAATGATATGAAACAACTTAATCTTTCGGGAAAAACGGCACTGGTAACAGGTGGAAACCTGGGGATTGGACGAGCAATTGTCCTCTCTCTGGCCCAGTGCGGTGCAGATGTGGCTTTTACATACTATTCCCACAAATCAGAGGGTGAGGAGACTGCCCGGGAAGTGTTGGCTCTGGGCAGGAAAGCACCACTCTTTCACCTTGATGCAACAGATGGTGCCCAGGTAAAAAAGGTTGCAAATCAGGCCGCCTCAGCACTCGGCGGACAAATTGATATTCTGATCAACAATGCCGGCCATCTTGTCGGGCGATCGACAATTGCTGAAATGAGTGACGAGCATTGGTTTAAAACCATAAATGTAAACCTGACATCTACCTTCTATGTGACCAGGGCTGTTCTCCCATTTATGAGTGGTGGTTGGGGGCGGATTGTCAACATGTCTTCTCTCGCAGCGCATAATGGCGGTGGACCAGGGGCTGTTGCCTATGCGGCGTCTAAGGCTGCAGTCATCACCTTTACCAGAGGGTTCAGTAAGGAGGTGGCCGGGCAGGGGATAACCGTCAATGCAGTGGCACCCGGTTTGATCCTCGAAACACCATTCCATGAAACATTCAACACCGATGAGGGAATACGTGGTGCGATTAACGCAACCCCGCTTAACCGAGGGGGGACACCCGAGGATGTTGCCAACACGGTGCTCTATTTTGCAAGCGATTTAGGTTCATTTATTACCGGCGAAACTGCTGAAATAAATGGCGGGTTACATTTCGCCTAATGACTGAATTCATTGGGTTAGAAACTATTATGGTTTTCCCTGACGGGCTGAAATGAAAATGAAAACAAGAAGAACTAAAACAAAGAGGAGGGAGAAGAAAACGAAAGGAGGAGAATTTTGAGTTGCAGGGGATGTTGTTTACCACAGATGATGGTGGCAATCCCGTAAAAACGCATGTTCCACAATGCTTAAAATGAAGGAGAAAAACAATGAACTATCTTAGAAAATTAGTACTATCAGCTGCGACTGTAGCACTTGCTGTTGGCCTTTCTGTTTCCGCTCAGGCAAAAGAATGGAAAGGATGGAATATCCACGTTGCTGGATATCCAAATACCGTAGCAATGGACAAATTTGCTGAGTTGCTCAAGGAAAAATCCGGCGGTAAAATGACCTTGAAAATGTACCACTCAGGTACTTTGGGAAGTCAGCCCGATGCAATTGAGCAGGTTCGTCTTGGTGGTCTTGAGATTGCAAATTTCAACATGGGCCCCATTGGACCAATTGTCCCTGAAGCAAATGTTGTTTCTCTGCCATTCATATTTAAGAATACCGACCATATGTGGCGTGTGCTTGATGGCAAAGCAGGAGAGATGATGGCTGCCGGTCTTGAGAAAAAAGGTCTGGTTCCTTTGGCCTGGTATGATGCTGGTGCTCGTTCTTTTTATAACTCCAAAAAACCGATTAATGCCCCTGCAGATGTTAAGGGAATGAAAGTAAGGGTCATGAGTAATGATCTGTACTCGGGTATGATTAAGGCACTGGACGGCAATCCATCCCCTATGGCTTTTTCAGAGGTATACCAGTCTCTAAAGACTGGTGTTGTTGATGGTGCGGAAAATAACTGGCCGTCTTATGAATCCACCGGGCACTTTGAAGTGGCAAAATATTATTCCAATTCCCAGCATCTTATTATTCCAGAGATCGTTTGTATTAACGCTGATGTATACAATAAGCTGAGTGCAGCCGATCAAAAGATTCTCAAAGAAGCTGCCGAGGAATCTGCTGTCCTCCAACGTAAACTTTGGAAAGAGCGTGAAAAGGCGAGCGAGAAAAAGGTTATCGCTGGTGGTGTTGTTTTTAACGAAATTCCTGATAAGAGCGCATTCCAGGCTGCCATGAAGCCGGTGTATGACAAGTATCTGGCGGATAACCCAGACCTCAAACCTTTAGTTAAGTTGATCCAAGAGACAGAATAATCTCGTCGTGATCTGATCGATGGCCCCGGTATTGTAGATGAATTAACAATATCGGGGCTCAGCTAAAACATTAAGAGGGATGAACCTTAGGTATTCATTGTCTTGTACCCATGACTGAAGCAAAATCAGAACACAAACGGTCAATTTTTGACAAGTTTCTTGATTGTATAAGTTACGTCAACTCGGTAATCACTGGCATTGCCCTGGTATTTCTAACCGTGAGTTTTGGCTGGCTTGTATTTGGGCGATATGTGCTCAACAATACCCCAACCTGGGTTGAACAGGTAGCATTGCTGCTGGTTGTTTATATCGCTTTTCTTGGCGCTTCAACAGGAGTTCACCGCAAAACTCATCTTGGTGTCTCTGTGTTTCGTGAATTGAGCCCTCGACCGGTTCAACGTTTATTTGAATTGATGACTTATCTCATCATGGCAGGGTTTTCACTGGTAATGGCATATTATGGTTACAAGTTAACCCTGTTTAAATGGGATGCCTTGATCCCGCTGATTAATGTAACTGAGGGGTTACGCTCTCTGCCAATCATGCTGAGCGGGATTTTCATTTTTCTATTTTCAATTGGGCATCTCATTCACTTTTTCACCGATGCAAATCAAAATGATCAAGACTAAAGGGGAGTTTGACGCGTAATGGGTTTGTTGATTTTATTAGGAATTTTCGCGATTTGTGTCGTAATTGGTATGCCGGTTGCGTTTGCGCTGGGTGTGGCGGCAATCTCAGCTTTCTTCTACGAGGGATTGCCGTTGATGGTTGCGTTTCAAAGAATTATCTCTGGTATCTCCATTTATGCCCTCCTGGCGATCCCATTTTTTATTTTCGCAGGAGAGCTGATGTTCCACGGTGGGATCGCTGTAAGACTGGTTCGTTTTGCCTCTTCAGCTGTCGGCGCCATGAGGGGGGGGCTTGGTGTAGTGAATGTCTTTTCATCAATGCTTTTTGGAGGAATCTCAGGATCCGCAATTGCTGACATTTCAGCATTGGGATCAATTCTCATCCCGGTCATGAAGGAAAAGGGGTATGACGATGATTATGCGGTAAATGTGACCGTTACCTCTTCACTTGCTGGAATCATCATTCCACCGAGTCACAATATGATCCTTTATGCGGTCGCGGCAGGAGGTGGAATTTCGATATCAAAACTCTTTTTAGCCGGATTTTTCCCTGGAGTTTTGATGTGTGTTTGCCTGGCAGCTGTGGCATATCTTGTTGCGGTTAAGCGTGGGTACTCATCTGAAGTTTTTCCCGGTTTTACCACCCTTTTTTACCACTTCCTGCTGGCCCTGCCTGGATTGATGACAGCGGTTATAATTGTCGGTGGGGTGCTGAGTGGTATTTTCACCGTCACCGAATCTGGTGCGTTTGGAACGCTCTACGCTTTTGTCGTTACGGTGTTCGTTTATCGAGCGCTTACCTGGGAAAATTTCAAAATTGCCGTCGTCAATTCAGTGCGAACAACGGCGATGGTTATGATTCTTATCGCTTGCGCCGGAGCATTTGCCTATATGCTCACCTTTTTTCAGGTGCCAACGAAAATGGCTTCTTTTTTGATGGGGATTTCTGAAAATCCGATCGCAATTATCCTGATGATCAACCTGATGTTGTTGCTCCTGGGCATGATTATGGATATGGCTGCTCTGATTTTGATTTGTACCCCGATATTTCTCCCCATCGCGCTCTCAATTGGTATCGATGTTTACCAGTTTGGGATGATACTGCTGATCAATCTTGGTCTTGGTCTGTGCACGCCACCTGTTGGTTCTTGTCTCTTTGTTGGCTGTGCAGTTGGCGGGGTAAAAATAGAGGATGCGGTTAAAACCATTTGGCCATTTTATCTTGCGATCCTCATTGCTTTGATGCTGGTCTGTTTCATACCTCAAATTTCACTGGTGCTGCCCAACTTGCTGGGCTAGTTTTCCTGGGTACATTCGGTAGGGAGGAGAGATCATGGTTCTAGGGGCAGGAAATCTCACTAGTGGCTTATCTGAAACTGATATCAGGTCTGTTATGGAATCAGGCCTGGTGCCGGAGCTTTATGAAAACAAAAAGGTATTGGTACTCACGCCTGATACTACAAGAACCTGCCCACTTCCTCTGATGATCTCGATTCTGCAAGAGTTGATTGGTGATGGTGCCGAGCGGCTGGATTTTATGGTTGCCCTGGGCACGCATCAACCGCTCAGTGAAGAACGGATTCTTGAATTGTATGGTATAACTGAGGAGCAGCGAGAGCAACTTTACGCCGACACTATATTTCACAATCATCGGTGGGACCTGGAGTCAACTTTTAAACGCATTGGTTATTTGAGCGAAAAAGATACGACTGAAGTATCGGGTGGTCGCTTAAAGGAAAAAGTACCGGTTGATATTAACAAAGCGATATTCGATTATGATCAACTTCTGATACTCGGCCCTGTTTTTCCCCACGAAGTTGTCGGATACTCCGGGGGGGCAAAATATCTGTTTCCCGGGATTTCCGGCGGGGAGTTTCTCCATTTTTTCCATTGGCTCGGTGCAGTTGTAACCTGTCCGGGGACCATTGGTATCAAACATACTCCCGTTCGAGAAGTGATCAACAAAGCCATGAAGCTGGTCGATGTTCCTGTTTTTTGCATGTCCATGGTCGTAAAATCAAAATCGGAGCTTTTCGGGTTTTATCTCGGTGATTATATAGAATCATGGGAGGCAGCAGCCGATCTGTCTGAAAAAATTCATGTAATATACAAAGATAAGCAATTTCAGACTGTTCTTGGTGTCTGCCCTGAGATGTATTATGAATTATGGACGGGTGGCAAGGTCATGTATAAGCTTGAACAGGTTGTGGCCCCTGGAGGAAAACTGATCATCTATGCGCCTCATATCACCGAAGTTTCCCGGACCTGGGGAAATTATATGGATAAAATCGGCTATCACATCGTCGATTATTTTCTCACACAACCCGATAAGTTTACTGATATACCCCGAGGCGTTCTAGCTCACTCTACCCATGTTCGAGGGATCGGTGAAATGAAGGATGGTAGAGAGAAGCCACGTATTGAGGTGGTTCTCGCCTCTTCGCTCAGCGAAGAAGAGTGTCAGAAGATCAATCTCGGGTATATGGATTACCGCTCGATCAATCTTGATGACTACAAAAACAGGGAAGATGAAGGGGTACTCTTCGTCGACCATGCAGGGGAAACGCTGCATTTGGTGAAACTATAATTTTACAGTCGGGGCGCAGGAATGAAATCATTTCTCTCAGACGATTTCCTCTTACAAACGGATACAGCGCGGCTACTCTATCATGATTATGCCAAAGATCAGCCAATATTTGATTACCATTGTCATCTGCCTGTTGAGCAAATCAGTGGAGATATAAATTTTGCCAATTTAACCAGGATCTGGCTCTTTGGTGATCACTATAAGTGGAGGGCAATGCGGGCAGCCGGCATTGAAGAGGAACGCATAACCGGGGCGGCATCAGACAAGGATAAGTTTCTCGCCTGGGCCCATACGGTTCCAAAGACACTGAGAAATCCACTTTACCACTGGACGCACCTGGAGTTGAAGAACCCGTTTGGCATTGAGGGTATGGTATTAAATCCGGAGACGGCTGAGTCAATCTATAATCGATGCAACGAAATGCTTGGTACACCGTCATTTAGCACCTGTGGCTTACTCAAACAGATGAACGTAAAAGTAGTATGCACCACCGATGACCCAATCGATACCCTTGAGCATCATCAACGCATCGCCAATGGAACATTCTGCCAACCACTCGTCTTGCCGACGTTTCGACCGGACAAGGCAATGGCAATAGACAACCCTGCTGAATATAACGACTACCTTGAACGATTAGAAGAGTCCTCAGATACTTCAATCTCCTCATATGAGGATCTCATTTCAGCAATCAAAGTTCGCCATGACTATTTCCACGCAAATGGCTGCAGGCTTTCAGATCATGGCCTCGATCACCCATACTTCAAGGAATTTACCAATGGTGAGGTTGAAGTGATCTTCTCAAAAGTTCGAAGCGGTGAGATTATTTCAGAAGAAGGGAGAGCCAAATTCAAGACTTCAATAATGCTGGATTTTGCGCGAATGGATGCTGAAAAAAATTGGACCCAGCAGTTTCATTTTGGAGCCTTGCGCAACACAAATGAAGCTGCTTTGAAAAAGCTTGGTCCCGATACCGGGTACGATTCTATTGGAGATTTTGAAATCGGTCGCCCACTGGCTCATTTTCTGAACGTTCTTTCAGCAGAGAACAAACTCGCCAAAACAATCGTCTATAATCTTAATCCACGGGATAATGAGCTCTTGGCCACCATGATGGGTAACTTTCAGGATGGATCGATTGCCGGTAAAATGCAGTTTGGTTCCGGTTGGTGGTTTAACGACCAAAAGGACGGGATGGAGCGGCAGATTAATGCACTCTCAAATATGGGTTTGCTCAGTTGCTTTGTTGGTATGCTTACGGATTCCCGAAGTTTTCTCTCTTATCCACGGCATGAATATTTTCGTCGTATTCTCTGCAACCTCTTCGGCAATGACGTTGAAAATGGTGAGTTACCAAACGACCTTGAACTCATTGGCAGGATGGTAACAGATATCTCCTACACCAATGCCAAAAACTACTTCGGTATTGCAGTTGATTAGGGTAGCTGAATTATGGTGATTGTTTTAATGGGGCCAATGGGCTGTGGCAAGACGACAATCGGATCGGAACTGGCCCGGATTACAGGATGGAGTTTTTACGATGCCGATGATTACCATCCTGAGATTAACAGAAAGAAGATGGCAGAGGGAATTCCTCTGGATGATAATGATAGATATCCATGGCTTGCGGAGTTGAGAGTGATCATCGATGATCATCAAGAACGTCACGAAAATATGATTCTGGCCTGCTCCGCCTTAAAACAAGTTTACAGAAACCAACTCGGAATTGATCAGGTCTCGATCTTTTTGGTGTACCTCAGAGGTTCCTTTGAATTACTCAAGCAGCGTGTACAATCACGATCTCACGATTTCATGGCAAAAGATCTATTGAAAAGCCAGTTGGAAACATTGGAAGAGCCTGAAACCGGTTTAGTCGTTGAAATTTCAGCACCCCCCCAGCAAATTTGCGAGACGATAATAAATACATTCAAAGACAGGTAGGAACTTCTATCCAGCGCAGTTAACGAGGGAAAGAGTCATGGGAAAGAATTCTGATATTGGTATCGCCGGTCTGGCGGTCATGGGTGAAAACCTTGTGCTGAATTTGGAGGGCAAAGGGTTCAGTGTTTCGGTTTACAATCGGACCGGTTCGGTTATCGATAATTTTATCGCAGGTCGGGCAAAAGGTAAGAATATCAGCGGCTATCACGCAATTGAAGAATTTGTCGGATCATTGCAAAGACCTCGCAAGGTAATGATGATGCTCAAGGCAGGAAGCGTGGTCGATGACTTTATCGATAAAGTATTACCGTTCATGGAGACGGGAGATATTCTCATTGATGGTGGAAACTCTCATTTCCATGACACAGAGCGGCGTGTTTCTGAGCTTGAGAAACAGGGGATTTTGTATATAGGAACAGGGGTCTCAGGTGGTGAAGCGGGAGCACTTCATGGTCCATCTATTATGCCAGGAGGATCAAGAGCGGCCTGGCCTGAGCTTGAGCCGCTCTTCGTGCCTATTTCAGCAAAGGTTGCAGATGGCACACACTGCTGCTCCTGGATGGGAAGGGGTGGAGCGGGTCATTTTGTAAAAATGGTCCATAATGGTATCGAGTATGGTGATATGCAGCTTATCTGTGAGTCTTATCACATCATGAAAGATGTTCTCAATATGACTGCAGGCGAGATGCATACCCTCTTTGGCCGCTGGAATACGGGGCAGTTGAGTAGTTACCTGATTGAAATAACCTCAGATATTTTATCTTACACCGACGAGCGTGGAGAGCCGCTTATCGATGTCATTCTTGATGCGGCGGGACAAAAGGGAACAGGGAAGTGGACCGTCATAGGCGCCTTGGATGGTGGTGTTCCGCTGTCACTGATCAGCGAGTCTGTTTTTGCCAGGTGTTTGTCGGCTCAAAAAGAGGCTCGATTAAAAGCGGCTGAAAAGCTTACAGGGCCAACCGAGCCATTTACTGGTGATAAACAGCAGTTGATTGCGGATCTGGAAAATGCCCTCTACCTGGCAAAAGTTATTTCCTACACCCAGGGCTTTAATTTAATGAAGCAGGCCTCAGCTGAATATGGCTGGGATCTTGATTTTGGTGAGATCGCAAGAATATGGCGTGGTGGATGTATTATCCGTTCGGTTTTCCTCGACCGAATATCGGAAGCGTACCAGGCTGATCCAGAGCTGGAAAATCTGCTCCTTGCCCCTTACTTCAAAGATCATGTTGCCCACTATCAGCAAAGTTTGAGATCGGTGATAACAGCTGCCATAGCCCATGGAATCCCCGTACCCTGCCATAGCAGTGCGCTCAACTATTATGATGGATACCGATCACAGCGGTTACCAGCCAATTTGCTGCAGGCTCAGCGGGACTATTTTGGTGCTCACACGTATGAGCGGGTAGATCGATCTCGAGGAGAGTTCTTTCATACAAATTGGACCGGTGAGGGTGGAGAAACAACCTCAACCGCGTATACACGATAAGATAATTTCAGGAAGCGAAGATGGAAATTCAAAAATACTCGATTGGCACCGGAGATCGTTTTGGTCTTCAGGGAAAGGCACAACTTGAGGCGATAAAGAAGGCTGCCCAGCATGGTGTAGATTTAACGATTGTCTGGAACAAATCCCATCGGGAGCATACTATTGTTGGTACAGGTCAGCAGGAGGTTCGTGAGGAGGCAGATAGCGCTGTCAAGGAACTGAACTGGTCGCGCCAATACCTTGTTGATGCCGATCATATCGGTATGGACAATGTGGAATCTTTCCTGAAGAGCAGCGATTTTTTCACCATAGATGTTGCCGATTTCATCGGAAAACGAGCGGATGATCAGAGTCTGGAGCGCTTTATTGATCACTATTCCTCATATATTGGTGAATTGTCGATTCAGGGTATGGAGCAGCCAACCATTGTTGATGCTGAGTTGTTGTCAGCGATCGCTGAGAAATATCTTCTTGCTACCATTGAGGCGGGCAAAATTTATCATCACATAGCCCAGCAAAAAGGTGATGGAGCATTTGTCACCGAAGTATCGATGGATGAAACAATCGAACCCCAGACGCCGGTGGAGTTGTTCTTTATTCTTGCAGCACTTGCAGATGCTAAAATTCCGGTTCAAACGATTGCTCCGAAATTCTCGGGCCGTTTTAACAAAGGTGTTGATTATATAGGAAATGTTGAGCAGTTCAGTCAGGAATTTGAGGAGGACTTATTGGTAATCAACCATGCAGTCAATCTGTTTAATCTTCCTCAAAATTTAAAGCTCAGTGTGCACTCTGGCAGTGATAAATTCTCCATCTACCCGCACATAAACCGTCTTATTCAGAAATATGGTGCCGGAATCCATATTAAGACCGCTGGGACGACCTGGCTGGAGGAGTTAATCGGGTTGGCAGAGGCGGGTGGAGATGGACTTGATTTGGCAAAACGCATCTATCAAGCCGCATATGAGCGCTATGATGAACTCTGCTCGCCATATCAGTCTGTTATTGATATAGACAGGCAGGCGCTTCCTGAACCTTCAGAGGTCCAGGGGTGGACAAGTCAACAGTATGTGTCGGCATTGCGGCACGATTTATCCTGCCCTGACTATGATGTTAATCTTCGCCAGCTTCTGCATGTAGGTTATAAAGTGGCAGCAGAAATGGGGGATGAGTACCTCAATGCTTTAAAGAAGCATGAGCGCATCGTTGCCAGGAATGTTTCAGAAAATCTGTTTAAAAGACATATAAATCCGCTTTTTTTGTCATAATAACAATTTTTTATATTGGAGGTTCATGTCATGTCAGAACAAGTTAAACCAACTATCGGATTTATCGGATTAGGGTTGATGGGCTCAGCAATGGTCAGCCGGTTACAGGATCTTGGTTATCCGCTTGTGGTAATGGCACACAGAAACAGAAAACCGATTGAAGTTGCAGTTGAAAGAGGTGCAAAGGAAGTATCTTCACCCAAAGAAGTGGCTGCCGCCAGCGAAATTGTCATGTTATGCGTGGACACCACCAATGCGGTAGAAGCGGTAATGAAAGGCGAGAACGGTGTCCTGGAAGGGTTGCAAAAGGGTTCTATGGTGATTGATTTTGGTACTTCAATCCCGAGTTCTACTCGCGAGCTTGCCGAACAATGTAAGTCGAAAGGCGGTTCAATGATGGATGCTCCTCTGGGAAGGACTCCAGCTCAAGCGATAGACGGACTCCTCAATATCATGTCAGCTGGTGATACGGAAGATTTCAACCGGATGAAACCGGTGTTTGGCGATCTTGGGGAAAATGTATTTCATGTTGGTCCCGTAGGGGCAGGACACACGTTGAAGCTTATCAATAACTTCTTTGCGATGACCACGGCGTGCGCGATGTCTGAGGCTTTTGCGATGGCAGACCTTGCCGGTCTGAAACGAGAAACGCTCTATGAAGTAATGTCTTCGGGTCCCTTGAACTCAGGGATGATGGAAATGATTAAGTTTGGGGCCGTGGACAAGGAGCCGGAGAAAATGGCATTCTCCATTGCAAATGCCTTGAAGGATGTGGGCTATTATTCGAAGATGAGTGATGATTTCCAGGTGCCGAGTCTCGTCTCACCTGCGGTAAAAAGCGCCTTGAGTCTGGCCAATAGTAGTGGATATGGTGAGCGGATGGTGCCTGAAATGGTCGATTTTGTTGCCGGCGTCTTCTCTAAGAAATGAGATTACGATACACCAGAGCAAAATATGCTGAAGATATCGGTGATGTAATCCAGGGGCTCAGTTGATCTGGGCATCACCGATTTCAACAATTTGGGTGAACGACCTGGTCGACCATTGTGCAAGAATATCAAAAGAAAAGAGCGACCATTGTCACTGCCTGTTTCTTAATTCAGGCGGTGGGGGTGGGTACGTATGTTTCCTTCGGTGTACTTTTCAATCCACTGATTGAAGAATTTAACTGGTCTCGCGGGGCAATTTCTGGTGCTTCATCTCTGGCACTTTTTCTCAGCGGTTTGCTCGCGGTTCTGATCGGTCGACTCAATGACATATACGGCCCCAAAAAACTCATGGGTATCGCGGCTCTGTTTTTTGGCATGGGATTGATGCTGATGTCTCAGGTGGATGAGCTTTGGCAGCTCTATCTCTTTTATGGGATTGTTTTTGGTATCGGTCTGAGTGGTGTTGATATCATCGCACTGACCACAACCGCACGATGGTTTAGCCGCTCACGAGGAATCATGACGGGTATCGTGAAAGTTGGGACTGGTGCGGGGCAGTTTATCATTCCTTTTCTGACCGGTATGCTCATCGCTGCTTTTGGGTGGCGGGTGACGAATGTGGTTCTTGGTTTGGCTGGCTTGATAATCCTCTCTCTTCTGGCAAAACTCTTGCGAAAAGAGCCAGAAGATGGGGGCGTACGTGAAGCAGATACCGTTCCACAAAAATCTCGGAGAGATAGTCAAGAGCCGGAGTTGACTGGTCTTGGCAGTCTCTTATTTAAGGATGCGATTCGCAGTACCTCGCTGTGGATAATCTGTGGTGTTAATCTGTTGCTGGTTTTTACCTTGATGATCATACTGGTCCACCTGGTCCCCCATGCGAACGATCTTGGTCATTCATCGCTCCAGTCAGCAGGGCTGCTCTCAACCATCGGTGCAGTAAGCATGCTGGGGCGATTCGTTTCGGGCATCACCATTGATAAAACCGGTTCAAGATTTGTCATGGTGGTCTGCTATTTTGTACTTATATCCGCATTACTTTGGCTGCAGATTGCCCAGGATCTGTGGGCCCTCTATCTCTTTGCAGCAGTGTATGGAGTGGCACATGGCGGCTTTTTCACCGCAATATCCCCCATTGTAGCGGAAACATTCGGTACCGCATCCCATGGAGCAATCTTTGGGGTTGTCATCTTCTCAGGTACCACCGGGGGGGCACTGGGACCCATTGTTGCAGGACTGATGTTCGACACTTTGGGCAGATATACCGAGATATTCTGGATAATCGTTGCACTCAGTGTTATTGGCCTTTTCCTGATAACACTGCTGCAACCAATCAACAAAGCGAATCGTGCGGTTTGTTAACCTCGCTTTTTGTTTATCTGATAAATTGAATTCAAGAGGGTAATCGGAATGGGAACACTGAAAGAAAAAGATGTGACAAAAGAGAGTATTGGCGAAAAAAGGGCTCGCTATTTAACGCATACCGATAATTTGATGATGGTGGTGATCGATTTTGGGGATGGACCAACAAGCGAGCCGGATCCGCCACACAGCCATCCTCACGAACAGGTTTCTTATGTGGCTGCAGGTGAAGTAATCTTCTTTCTGGACGGTGAGCCAACACAACTTGGCCCGGGAGACATGTTTACCGTACCTCCGGATGTTCCGCATTCGGTGCAACTGCTCACCAGTCATGTTCGCTTGGTTGATACCTTTACTCCACTGCGTGAAGATTTTATCGGTTAGCTGAGGCGTTTCTGAAAGATAAGAAAATAAAGGTGTTGTCTCCGGTGACGCACCTTTTTCAGCTGCGAGGATTTGGGCACAGAGAGTCGCCGAGAGAGCGATTTATCCACTTGAGGGGCTGATCGCGTTCTTGAATTTACCGGGGGTCAGACCGAAGGCGGCTTTGAAATGTTTGCTGAAGTGACTCTGATCAAAAAAGCCTGCATCGATGGCGGCATCTGCCAGGGGACTTCCCTGTTCAATAGCAGCCCGAGCTAGGTGTAGTCGTCTATTCAAAAGGTAACCATGCGGGGAAAGTCCGGTCTGCTTTTTGAATAATCGCAGGAAATGATAGGGCGAGAGTCCCACCGCTGTTGCAATATCATCGAGTGAGATCGTCTCCGTCGCCATATCGTTGATAAAGTCGCACCCTCTGCTGATTGCCGGATGGGAATAATGGGGAAGCGAATCTGGGGTTTGGTTGGTATGGGTTGTCATCAGGTAATCGAGCATCTCGTGAAACCGCTCTTGAATGACAATCTCTTCAGGATGGCTAGACCGTAGACTGACAAAAAGTTTCTGCACAAGCCGAGATGCCTGCAGATCTTCATTGAGCGGTGAATTGAAGCGGACTTGTACTGAGGAACTGACAAATGGTGAAAGGAGTTCCGGCGGGATGAAGATGGTCGAGTATCGATATCCATTGCTCAACGCGCTGCGACCATCATGGACATCGCCGGGATTTACCGTAAAAAGGGAATGTGTCGGAACCGCAAAATCCGTACCCTGGCAATTAAACCGTTGTACTCCGTCCTCTATCAGGCCGATGGCGTAGTCCTCGTGATAGTGGGCGGTGAAAGAGAAGGTGCGATACTGGGCCTGCATGGTTATGACCCCATCAAGTGGTTTGACCTTCCACATACGGCTCTGCTCTTTTATAACAGCCATGTCTTATTTCGTTTGGATGAGGATTTGCCCCTTGCTGATCTGCTTCAATTGGTAAAGCAGATCCTGCTCCTTCCGTTTGGGAATGGAAACTTCGAATACTATATCAGTAGCAAATGAGCGGACGTCGATCGTGCAGTGATGCGTTTCCAGGTATTGTTCAATTGCTTTACAATATGGATAGGGGAAGGTCAGAAAGGTCTGACTCATCTGCTCAATAGATTTTAATTGGACAGACGATAGCGTCTCCTTCAGCGTACTGGTATAAGCTCGCATAAGTCCTCCGGTGCCAAGCTTTATTCCGCCAAAATACCTGGTGACGGTGCCAACCGTCTCACCAATCCCACTCCCTTCCAATAGTGCGAGCATCGGTCTTCCGGCTGTACCCTTTGGTTCGCCATCATCGCTCATCCCTTTTGCGGTGGTGTCAGGTGGTCCCGCAATATATGCCCAACAGGTATGGCTTGCCCGCGGGTGCTCCTGTCTTATATTCATGATGATCGCTTCTGCCCTGGTGATATCGGAAGCTCTATGAATGGAAGCAATAAATCGGCTTCCCTTAACAATCATTTCACCACAGGCCTCTGCAGCGGGGACCTGGTAGTAATCCATATGATTTTTACATGGAGTTGAGGAACTGCTGTTTCTGGATGGCCTCGATGGCAAAGAGTGTTCGGGCTTCAGCATCCATCGTTTTGCCTTTTTCCTTGCACCAGGCGACAAAAATATCCTTGTCGAGGGTGACTTTAGCGACAAGATCACCCGAATTTTCTACTTTTTTGACCATTTCCTCGGCCATTTTCAACCAGGCCTCGTAGGTTGGCGGCAGCAGATGAGTGTCAGCACAAAGTTCTTTTATCTCATCATATTGGTTTTCCGGGTACCAGACCATCACCTGAAGCTCTTGTTCTTGATTCTCTGACATTGCATTACTCCTTTATTTTTCGGGACACCATACTCACAATCGTTCCTTGATGAAACAATTTATATCTGATCGAAGATATTTGAAACTCCAGATCGTTAATTTTATCTGGAAATCTACTCAGCGAGGTCCACCGATCTTTCCATTTCCCCTATCCCTGGGGGATGATTTCTGAAAATCCTTGAATTGGTCCAGGAAAGGGACTAGGTTTTTGATTAATCACCTTACGTAAAAGAGGCGGCCAGTTGATATCTTCTTATTGTCCAAAGTCGACAGAGGTAACGTCTAGTCTGCCTGTTTGGTAGTGCACCTTTCGATAGATAGATCACGGGAACTATGTTTGGTTACCACATTAAACTGCGCTGGAAATATTTCACGATATTATTCATCGCCAGTCTGCTGCCGATGCTCCTTGTGGCAGTGGTGAGTGACCGTGGATCCTATAGACTGGGCAAGGCAATATCAGACAAAACCATGCAGGAGCTCTCTGAGACTGTAAACAGGGAAATCGTTACGGTAACTCAGAACTATGCCACGATCGTACAACGGGAAAAAGCCTCCGTCGAATTTGCCCTGGGGATCATTACCCGAGAAGCAGAGCTGGCACTTGCGAGTCCACCACCTGAACCGAGAAAAGTTTACTTCGCAGAAGATTTCGACGATCCTGCCACCGCACCCGTAGACATCATGGAATCACCGATACATGAAATGTATGGTGATGATGGCTCCATTCAGATGAAAAAAGTAAGTTTTATGGAGCCAAATTTTGTTCTTGCACCCGGTGTTGATCATCACACCGTTCAAGCTCAAATCGATCAATTGTCGAGCCTGACGCCTACCTTCAGAATGATTCTTAACCAATTCGGTGAAGAAATATACTGGCTGTATGTCGGCCTTGAGCAAGGAGTCCATGCGGCCTACCCGGGACATGGCGGATACCCTGATAAGTGGGACCACCGCGATCGGCCATGGTACCAGTGGGCGAAAAGTAGAGGAAATGTCCACTGGGGACCGCCAATCGTGGACGCAACTACAAAACGACTCATTCTTACCGCCTCTTCGGCAATTTTTGATCGTGAAGGTGTGCTGGCGGGCGTTGCCGGGATCGATTTGATGATCCCCACGATACTTTTGCAAAAAGAAGTGCGATCGTCCTTATCGAACTCGGTGCAATCATTTCTGGTCGGCAGGGAGAGTATGCCGGGGGGGCAAACGATCGGCTGGATTCTTTCTCAGACGAGGGACAATACCGGTTTTGGCACCAGAGAGGAAAAGCTACAGGCATTAAAAATCCTGCCTCAGGAGGAAAACGACTTTGCTCCCCTCTGGCCGCATCTTGCCCCGGGCAGTTCAGGTTCGGTGGAAATGGTATTTCGGGGCGTTGACTCACTCTGTTCTTTTGCTCCGATCTCTGAGGAAATGTATTTTGTACTGATCGCACCCAAAAGCCTTGTTACGAGGTTGCCTGAGGAGGTTGGTGCAAGTTTTGAGCAATTTGCCCGTGGCCAGGACGTGATCTTTCTGGTTGCCATGGGGGTGGTGCTGCTGCTAGCAGCAATTATCGCTTTTCTTGTTTCCCGCTCCAATACTAAAAATGTCATCTCGATGGTCGGTGGTTTTAAAAAGCTCGAGCAGGGAGACTTTTCGGTTCGTTTGGCAATCCGCTACGATGATGAGCGGGATATGGTGATACACACCTTTAATCAGATCGTCCCGAAGCTTGAAGATCAATTACGCATGAGCAAAGAGCTTGCTTTTGCAAAAGAAGTCCAGCAGTCCCTTCTGCCCCATAAGAATCCGCAGCTCACCGGTTATGAGATTGCAGGGCAGTCGATCTATTGTGAAGAGACCGGCGGTGATTACTACGATTTCATTCCCATTGACCAGGGCCGCCTGGCCATCGTGGTGGGCGATGTTTCAGGTCATGGCGTTTCCTCGGCACTGCTTATGGCCACTGTCCGGGCGCAGCTTATGCAGCGGGTCCTGCTGGACGGTTCATCAGCCAAAAAACTTGATGACGTCAATAAGCAGTTGTGCCGAGATACCGAGGAAAACGGCAATTTCATGACCATGTTTTACGCAGAAATAGACTCTGATCAAAAAGAGATGGTTTGGGTGAGAGCCGGTCATGACCCACCAATTCTCTATGATCCGCGGCTTGATCAATTTCGGGAACTCAAAGGAGAGGGGTTGGCACTCGGGGTGTTTGCCGAGTATGAATACGAGCAGTATTGTGACACGCTTTCACCAGGAGAGATCATCTGTATTCCCACCGACGGTATTTGGGAAATCACCAACCCGGCGGGAGAGATGTTTGGCAAAGACAGGCTGAAGGCGATCATTCGTGAGAATAGCCAGGTAACAGTCGATGAACTGCTGTCAACAATAATAACCCAGGTAAAATCTTTCTGTGCAGCAGATAAGCCAGATGATGATATTACACTCGTTGTTATCAGGGTCCTTTAGCGAACCGCTTTCGATAGAAACCCACGGCTCTTCGGCAATGTAACTGTTTTTACTCCCGTTCTTCCTTACAGGACTGTGCAGTCCGAAAATGTTATATCATTTTGCTTTCCACCCCCTGGATGTGAGATAATAATAGATGAAAGCACGATCAGATAAATGAGTTTTTTCCCTCTTGGTTTCGTGAGAGAACCGTAAGCTGGTGGACGCGATCACCGGTCGGTTTGAAGAGGTACAAATAATCAAAGGAGGAGACCATGGCCGTTAAAGTTCTGATTAAGCGAAAATTCAAAGCAGGCACCAACAAAGATGCTTCCGCAATGCTGATCAAATCAAGAGGCATCGCTATCACCATGGAAGGGTACATTTCCTCTGAGACTCTGTCTCACCATGAAGATCCTGACACCATTCTCGTGCTTTCTATGTGGCAGACCAAGGAGGATTGGGAAAATTATAAAAAAAGTGCCGAGCGTAAGGAGAACGAGCGGCATTACGCAAGAATCATGGATGGTGTTACTGATTACGAGGTTTATAAGATTGGCATATAATTCCTGACGCTCTGTTCGAAGAGCGGGTCATGGTTTGCTCTTCTCTGAGCAAAGCGAATCAGGATCGACAATAGACCTAACTGCAAAGTGGACTTTTCGAGTTCGCGATAAAGAGCGGTATGAGTGCGCCGCGTCAGGGGTATGATCACTCAAACGCTATTGCTTTGCTTGATCCAAAACCGTTCGTATGATTGTGGCAATAGCTTTTTGTGTGGTCGGCTTCATGACCAGGGCTGAAATGCCAAGTTTCTTTGCTTTTTCCTCGTCGATAAAAGAACTGTGCCCAGTACATATGATAATCGGAAGATCCGGGTGCGTTTTTCGAACCTCCTTTGCCAGTTCAGCCCCGGATAGTTGAGGCATCGTCATATCAGTAATGAGAAGGTCTACCTTTTGCGTGTTCTTTTTCATCAGCGCCAGCACTTCGGCTGGGTTTGAACTTATATGGACCTGGTAGCCGAGTCTTTCAATCATTTTTCTATTGATCGCACATATCTGCTCCTCATCATCGACAAAAACAATTGTTTCACTACCAGTCGGGGTACGCTGTTTGCTTTCACGTTGATTCAGTGATGTTGTCTGCTGAATCGGCAACAGTATTTCAAAGGTGCTGCCCGTTCCAACAGAACTCTCGACATTAATTGATCCTTTATGGCCAATAACGATGCCAAGCACAACCGCCAACCCCATTCCCGTCCCTTTCCCGACTGCTTTTGTGGTAAAGTATGGGTCAAAAATCCGCTCTCTTACGTCAGGCTCAATCCCATTGCCCGTATCGCTGATAGATAATTTTAAATAATCACCGGCTGGGAGTTCTATGAAGTTAACGACCTCACCGTCTTTTAAGGTAACAGACTTTGCAGAAATGGTGAGGGTGCCACCAGTTTCCTCCATCTCTTGAGCTGCATTGGCACAAAGATTGAGTACTACCTGGTTAATTTGCACGTGGTCTGCGAGAATCGGGATAGTTTCGCTGGGCAGATTGTTTCTGATCTCAATGGATGTGGGAATGGTTGATCTGACTAATCGAAGTGAATCGGCAATGGTTTGAACACTGTCGATTAATTGGAAATCCTGATCTGTCTTACGACTATACTCGAGTAGTTGTTTCACGATACCTGCCGCTCTTGTACTGGCGGTCTCAATTTCCCTGATATGTCCCACCGCTGAACTATCCTGAGAAATTTCATCAAGCGCGAGCTCGGTATTGCCCAATATGATACTCAGGATATTGTTGAAATCATGAGCAACACCACCGGCAATGGTGCCGATGGTTTCCATTTTCTGTGACTGCCGCAGCTTGCTCTCAAGCTCTCTCTTCTCTCTTTCCGAGACTCTCAGGTCTGTATAGTCAACAAAGGTTGCGATCGTATTCTCTTCAAACGTTGCCTTTTGTATGGATACTTCTCTTTGACTGCCATCCTTACAAGTGATGAGAACATCCATATGTCCACAATTTGATGAACCATCGATGGACTCTTTTCCTGTCTCCTGCCATTTATCAATAATGATATTTCGGTATGAACTGTCAGGAAAAATGAATGACCACAACGTTGTAAAATCAGGGGCATCACCTCGACTATAACCAAAAAGTTCGGTGAATTTATTGTTGATCGCGACAATCTTCTCATTTGAGCTATCAGAAACGATCATTGAAATAGGTGAATTTTCAATTGCGACTCGAAACAGTTTCTCGCTCTTTATTGCAGCTTGCTCTGCTTTTTTTCGCTCCCTGATGAGACCGTCAAATTCCTCTTTGATTAAATGTATCGATTGATACACATCATAAAACGGATGGTCATCCGAGATATCAAAGGATTTGTCAAATCCTTCGACATCCCAGTTTAAATTGCCAATTGCACCGAGCAGTTTGCCAATATCATGCTCATCGATCTCACGGGTTTTACTGGTTATTGTAATCGGTTGGGTTTCGGAGATACGAATCTGATCTTCATGAATCAGTTGGAGGGCATGAGTCATATTTTGGGCAATTTTAATTTGGAAGGGCATCAGGGGGCGGGCAATTTTAAAAGCCGTCCTGGTAAAGGTATTTGCGTTATAGGTGACATACATCCGAAAGGGAAATTTCCGGTGCCAGTCAATTAAGGACTGCATGAACTGAAACCGGGCAGCCCGACTGCTGCTTTTGAGCTTCTCACCATTAACAATGATGTACTCCAAGATTGCATCCTGGGGTAACATGGATTGACACTGGTAGCGCATCTGGTTTATCAGGGGCACATGTTCAACCTCTAACATGCCAATGGTTGTTGAATGTAAAATTTTAGAATCTATGACAACGGCGTAATTGGAAAAATCTGTTTTTTCAATGTTCCATGCAGGATCATGATGCAAATCTACTGGTAAAAATGAGCTTGATTGAATGTCCACGCAATCCTTGATCCTGACACCGGCAACTTCTGGATCAAGATTTGGGAGTTTGCATAACTCAACAGATTTTTTGATGGCCTCCCGGTAGTTCTTGGCAATGTGAATACTCTTGGTTTTGGAGGCAAATCTATTGCCAATTCGTACTGCCAGATACATCGGTGCACTCAAATTGCAAAAAACCATTGATTTGAGATGGCGGTCCTCATTAACGTCGCGCGTGAAATATTTGCGGGCGTCATTACTTGAACCGGTGACATACTCATAATCCTGGATCTGGA
>QZLB01000098.1 GCA_004796425.1 Desulfobulbaceae bacterium
TATAACAAGTAGAGGGAAAAGATCAATATGTATGCGAAAGTGATCACCAAAGTTCGGGAGACAACAGCGACCCATAGTAGAGTTGTGGCGGCAATTTCATTGCCGCTTATCCTTACCGCTACCGGGGTGATGTTTGCGGTTCATGCGCTGGTTGTTGGACATGATCATGTCTTTGGCACCACCCGGGATGTTCCGTGGGGGCTTCTGATCACACCGTATGCCTTTTTTGCCTGCCTGGCGACTGGTCTGAGTATTCTCTCGGCACTCGGCCAGGTGTTTTCCATATCCGCCCTGAAACCATTAGTGCCACAGACTACCTTCCTGGCGATTATTGCGATGGCAGCCGCCCTATTCGCAATCGGACTCGAGGTTGAAAGCCCATGGCGAGTGGGTATCTACGGTATTTTGTCACCGAATCCATTATCCAATATCTGGTGGAAAAGTACTCTATATACGCTCTTTCTATTATTAATGTGTATAAATTACGCTCTACTCCTGATCGGTAAAGAGAGAATGGCGCGTTGGTTAGGTCTTGCAGCCCTGATTGCAATTGGAATTGGCAACCTCAATCTCAAAGCTGACATTGCACTGCTCGGGGCACGGAGCTTCTGGGCGGAAAACTATATGCCGCTTTTCTTTCTCACTGTTTCAGTGCTCATTAGTTGTGCTGCATTTGTGCTGTTGAGGTGGATCAGTACAAGATTGTCAAGAGATGATACACCCCAAACACCCTCCGCTTCCAATAGCGCAATTTATGGAATCTTTATGGTCTCGGTAATTGTGCTGGGTGGGTTTGTTGCGATGAAGATTGTCAATGGCTTTTCGCCGGTAATCGCAACGAACCCTGAAGCAATGAATCTTCTGATCAGGGGTGATTACGCGATTAATTTTTGGCTCGGTGAGGTGGCTCTAGGGGTCATTATACCGATCATATTGTTATTGTTGAGCAAAGCAGGCTCCCGATCCGGTCCCTTTGCACTTGCAGGGCTCAGCGCGATGACTGGAGTTTTCATTACCTTTTATGACATCATTGTTGTTGGTCAACTAATCCCACATTATAGTGCATATGGCTTACTCGATTACCCTGTTCTCTACTCCTATCAGCCCACAGTTCATGAATTCATGATCGCTACCTCTACCTTCGCGCTATTTCTTTCTATGTATATTCTGGGTGAGCAAATTTTTAGAAATGGAAGAACGGGATAGACCCACCCCTCTCTCCTATATGGTTGTTATAATAACAATTGTTTGAGCAGATCGATGATGGAAGTCGGTGCTTAATTCTTTCGTGTTATGTAACCTCAGCATGATAGTTATTCGGGCTTAGCCTTTACAATCATCGCATGTTGTCTGGGTAAATCTAAAATCATAGTCGTCTTCAGCACATTCTTTGAGCGTGCGCCAATTTCCTTCTTCATCAGCGATTTTGTTGCAAGTACTGCACACATAACTGGTTGATTGCAAGGCATCTACCAGGTCCAGTGCATCTTTCAACTCTTCGATGGATTTGGAAAGTGATGATTGGATTGTCACCAGTCTTTCAGCCACCCTGACCCGAGCCCGCAGTTCATCATCATTGAAAGGTTTTGTCATATAGTCATCAGCACCGGCGTCAAATCCCTGCAGAATATCGTTCTGACTATCTCGACCCGTCAGCAATATTATGTAAACGGGGTTATCCCGTTTGAGATCCTTTACTCTTTTACAAACTTCAACACCATCAATTTCGGGCATTTCCCAATCAAGAATTGCAATATCAGGTGCATCTGCTTTCTGTAAAGCTTCCCAGGCGTCTTTGCCGTCCGCGACACTTGAAACGGTATATCCCCAGTTCTCCAGACTGACCTGTACCATCAGCCGTGTGGTATATTCATCTTCTGCGATTAAAATCTTCACAATTTTAAACCTGTAATTTTGTAATATTGAAAGAGGTGTGCAAAAATAACTACCGTTGTATTATCTCGATTTATAGTCCAATTGTCCACCTGAATTTAACTGATTACGAAATGGTTCTTCAACCCTTAGCTTATGGTGTTCTCGAAACCCTTCATTGAAAAAATCCCCCTTGAATTTCACCCGAAGTTGCCTCGGAGCTGGGATGTAATCGGAGATATTGCGGTTACCCAAGTACCGTCTGAGCTGAGAGCTTACCAAGAAGAAATTGGTCGTGAGATAATGATCACAAACAAGCGGATTAGAGCAGTCCTCAATAAAACAGGGACACACTCCGGCTCAGATCGCACTGTCTCTTTGGATCACATTGCAGGGGACACCACTACCGAGACCACTCACAAGGAATTTGGTATTCGGCTCCTATTGGATCCGTGCCGGGTTTATTTTTCCATAAGAACCGCACACGAACGAAAGCGAATTGCACTACAGGTGAAAAATGATGAATCCGTTCTTGTCCCATTCTCAGGGATCGCACCCTATCCGCTCTTTATTGAAAAGTATAGTGGTGCAAAAATGATCACAGGTATTGAGCAGAACCCTGTAGCGCACTACTACGCAACGGAAAACCTGCGCCTGAATCAAGCCAAAAACATTAATCTGGTCAATGACGATTTTTCCAACGTTTCTGATGATTATCGAGGAATTTTTCAAAGAGTGATCATGCCACTTCCAACAAGAGGTATCGATTACTTGACAATTGTTGCCACACTACTGGGGCAGAAAGGCATACTGCATCTTTATCTGTTTATTAATAAAGATCAGATTGAGTCAATGATGGATATCATTAAAGGACGATTAAGAGCATGTGGGAGGAACGTGACTAAGATATCCACAACTGTCTGCGGCCACCCTTCACCACGTCTATTCAAGGTCTGTTTTGATATTGAAGTAGAAAAGGACTCGAAAGCTCTATTTGCCAAAACATAATGAACACAGCGAGCAAAGTTTAGTTAATTGATTCGCTGTTATTTTCATGAAGGACAAAATGTTCGTACCCGTCCGAAATAAATTGATCCAACTCGCGCTTTCGAGCGTCTGATAAATCATCAAATTCTAATTGATATATGCGTTTTTCAACGTTCCCCTTTTGATTACTGCTCGGTCGACTTGAATAGGCTACTTTGCAGGGAATATCTCTTAAGTATTGGCCAGCCAGGCAATTAAACAAGTCCACGCCTTTAGATTCAAAATTCTTAATCGCATCCTTTGTATAAACCATGCAGGTAACACCACGGTCACTGAAGTCGATGACTTCGGCAAAACTGTCTTCATTGAGCATCAAGATATTTAGATTTTTTCCCCTGCCATAATCAAGCGTTCTTTCAACAGGTATCATATTCATCTTTTCCTCCACTCATGATTGTATTCTGATCATGGTTTAACCTTTACCACTTGTACTGCACAATCAGTGCCAAAAAGATCACAATATTTTATTATATGTTATCAGGTAGTTAGATAATTTGGACACAAACTAATTCCATTCCATAATTAATCATGATGAACCATTGCCATAAAACGACCCCACCCGCTCACAATAACGCTTTGAAATCACAGTGTATTTCATTTTTTGCCCTCTTTGTCTCTTTATTGAGACTTGATTTTTTTGTTTGAATTTCTAGCTGTTAGATATATCCGGCCGGATAGCTGTCACGGAAAGGTGACACGAATAGGAGACATTTGCACTATTCATTTAAATTCGGGGTAAACGGAATAGGCATCCTACCAACAGCTCTTTCTATTCCAGAAGAAATCTATAGATGTCTGATAGATAGTAAATCTTTTCCTATACATTTCGAAAAAGGGGACGTAGAATACGAATAATTCAATCATTTCATCTCTTCACAAAGATTGCGTATGAAAATAAACATTCATTCTTTAAAGTCTTTTTTCGATCGATTGATTAATCCGAGAAGATGGAGTTTGCAAATACGTGTGGTATACACGACCGGTCTCATCCTGCTCGCCGGCGCGGCCATGACGCTCTTTACCATCTCTTACGTGCTACACATTGCCAGTGAACGCACCATAGAAAACAGGCTCAACGATTTTCACCTTCTTATTTCTCGTGAGACAACAAATCGGCAGGCAGAGCTGATCATGCTTAATACACAACTCACTGCCCGGAACGATTTTACAACAGCGTTCAGTAGCCATGAAATACAACAGATAAATGTAATAATTCGTTTAATTGAAGAACATATAAGGCTTTCCACGAACTATGAATTGCCTGTTCTGCAACTATACACACAAGATATCCACCCACTCTATAACTCGAGAAGCCTGAGTCTCCCCATTAGTGCGGAGCGAGAAGAGTTTGGCCTGGTAGAAGAATCTGCCAAACGGCTTGAATCGATCTGCGGACACCAGGTAATTTCAGCTGATATTTTTCAAACGTGTGCCTCACCGGTCATCATTAGAGATATTCCGATAGGAATCATAGAATCATCCATTTCATTGGACGATGTCTTCTCACCTATTGACCTGCCAACAGAATATGGCATTTCAGTTGTCTTAAGTGCAGAGCAATCACCGATTCTTAAAACCGGGATTTCTGATTTAGAACTATCAAAAAATCGCTCGCTCGAAATGAGAACCCGTGGTTCGATCTATGCCAAAAACTATCCATTAATCGATTGGCAGCAGAATGAAATTGGTCAAGTCATTCTTTATTTCGATGCTGACGACATCCTTTCGGAGAGTAGATCAACGATCATTTATATGTCATGGATCACCATCATCGGTGTGCTGCTTTTATCATTCTCTTTGTATTGGAATGTTAAAAGGATAACCGGTTTTTTCAATCAAATGAAAGCGGTATTAATAGGATCTCACTCAAAAGATTTTTCCGAACGTTTTCCCGCGGTTAATTCAGTTAATTGCGCGGAGATGCTGGAATGCTCTCACCTCGAGTGCCCACTGTATAATAACCCCGACAAAATCTGTTACCTCGAAACAGGAGACAAGGCAATTTCACCCCGATACAGAAATGCCTGTATTGCACTCAACAAGTACGGGTCATGTGAGAGTTGTCCGGTTTACAGTCGTTTATCCGGTGATGAGATGGCTGAACTGAGATACGTCGTAAACACCGTTATGGCGCTCTGGGAAAACTTCCTCGACAAAGTCGGACGTCTCCTAGCGGATGTCTTCAGGACAACTTCGGGAAATATGCCAAGCCTGGAGGATATTTCCGGGTATCTGGAGCAGATGGCGGCTCTGACAAGCTACTCACATGATTTGCACGGAGTTTACAGCAAGGAAGAAGTTTATCGATTACTCGAGTGGGTGTTTGAAAAGCAATTTGGTCTCACCCAATTCAACCTGCTAGAGGTAAGTAGCTCGGATAACAAGATGATTCCGGTCATTAATCGCTTTGATATTGAAGAAAGCCATCGCGAAGTTTATCTGAATTGTGAGCTCTGCCGCGCCAAACGCGTCGCTCAAGATGTGATGTCTGATAAGAGTCCTTTCCTTTGTCCATATTTTGGTATTGAGACCTCGATTGAAACCAGATGTTGTATTCCGATGGTAATGGGTGGCCGGGTCGGTGCAGTATTTACCTTCGTCGTGCCTAAAAACATCTGGGAACAGAAAAAGAGTGAAATTCCGATAATCAAGAAATACCTAGATGAAACTGCCCCGATTCTCTCATCATTACGTTTACTGCAGATTTCAAAAGAGCAGGCGCTTCGCGATCCATTAACCCAGTGTTACAATCGACGGTTTATGGATGAATATCTCAAACAACTTGAACATCAGCAATCGCGTAAGCCACAGAATATTGGTTTTATTATGGCCGATCTTGACCATTTCAAGATGGTCAACGATGAGTTTGGTCACCTTGCAGGTGATGAAATACTCAAACAATTATCAATCATTATAAAGCAAAATATCCGTAAATCCGATCTTCTGATACGATACGGTGGGGAAGAGTTCCTGATCATTCTTCTTGATATTAAAGAGCCCGACACCACATTTGACATTGCCGAGAAAATAAGGATTGCCATCGAAGACGCGAAATTTGCACTCCCGGCCGGAGGTGTCATCAGAAAGACACTCAGTATGGGAACCGCACGCTTTCCAGCTGACGCGGATCAATTCTATCAGACTATCAAATATGCCGATGTTGCGCTTTATCAGGCAAAAGAACAAGGACGCAACCGAGTCTTACAATTCCTTCCGGAAATGTGGGTGGATGAAAGCTATTAAGCCAATGGTCTGCCAATCACGAGCGCAAGCCAAATAGATCGGGCAAAAAGAGCGAAAGCCAAGGGAAAAGTACGATTACGGTTAGGGCAACGAGCATGGCTCCCACCAGGGGCAGAACTGATTTAAATGTCCGCTCAAGTGGTATATCTGCAAGCTGTGTTGTTACATAGAGATTAACTGCTACGGGTGGCGTGAACTGACCAATCGCCAAATTGAATGTCATCATCACGCCAAACCAGATCGGGTCCCAATTAAACTGGGCAATAATCGGCATAAATATCGGCAGGAATATGTAATAGATCGAGATGGCATCCATCAACATACCACCAACAAATACCAAGCCATTAAGCACAACGAGCAGGACCCATTCATGCTCTGATATCCCCATCAGATAAACAGCAAGATCGTCTAAAATTCCCACTGTTGAACCAGCCCATGAAAAAAGCCCGGCAAAAGCGACAATCAGCATGACCACTGCGGAAGCTTCACTCGCTTCGACCAGAATTTGATAGATCATTCGAAATGTCAGGGTCCGATAGACTACCAATCCAAGAATTAATGAGTAGAACACGGCAACAACAGCGGCCTCTGTCGGTGTAAAGACGCCACCGTATAGCCCCCCTAGTATAATAACTGGTGCCAACAAGCCCCAAAACGCCTCTTTGAATGCTTTAAATGCCCCCTTTACCTTTACATTTGTATTACGGCCATAATTGCGTTTTCTGGCAATCAGGTAAGCAGGTATCATGATCGCCAGACCTGCAATAAAACCGGGGATCGCACCCGCAGCAAAAAGAGCGGGAATAGAGGTGTTGGTAATTGAACCATAGATAATGAGTGCAATACTAGGTGGGACGATTATGGCGGTCGACCCTGCGGCGGCAATCAGAGAGGCACTGTAGGATTTGCTATATCCTTGAGCATACATTGCAGGGATAAGAATGGCGCCAATTGCTGCAGCGTCAGCCGGGCCTGAACCAGATACACCACCAAAAAAGACACACACGGCAACCGCAACAATCACCAACCCACCAGCCCTCTGGCCAACGAGGATATTGGCAAATTTAATTATACGCTCAGAAATTCCACATCGCTCCAGGACAAAACCCGCCAGGATAAAAAGTGGAATCGCTAGAAGTGGAAATTTAGCAATGCCGGCAAAAAAATTTGGTGCGATTACCGGGGTTCCAAGGTCCCCTAGGGCAATCACCAGAAAAGCGGGAACAGCGATAGCGATGGCAATTGGCGCCCCAAGGAGCAGGAGGCTGAAAAAGCCAATAAAAAGCATTATTCCCATCAGCGACGTCCCCCGCTTCTTAATCGCCATTCAGCCTGAATAATCCGGAACACGACAAGAGCGCTTCCGCATGGGATTGCCAATGTGTAAATCCACTGGGGATAACCAAGAGACTCACTGGTAATCTCCAGCAATTTTTCATCTGCAAGTTGTAACCAGCCCAAATATCCCAACCAACAGAACAAGAGCACCGCAAGTATACAAATGAGCAGATCCACCAAACGCTGTAAAATTGGAGGTAATTTTTGTACAAAGAAGTGCAGCCGTAGATGTTTTCCTTTTCTAAACGCAGCCGCTGCCCCCAACAACGTTAGCCAGACCATACCGTTAACCTCAAGCTCTTCAGTGAAAGCAAGGGGTAGCTGAATGAAATAGCGGGTCACGACATTCACCATCGCAAGAATAGCCATGCCCGCGAGTAGTGTGGCAGCGAGCATTTCCTCGAAATGCTCGCCTACCCATGCAACTACTTCTTTCTTTGAATAATTCACGTCTGATAAAAATAAACTTAATTACCTGAACTGTTGACCGCTTCTCTGGCTTTTTCAACCAAATCTCTGCCTATTTTATTGGTCCATTTCGCGGTTACCGATTTCGTCTTTTCAATAAAAGCCATGCGGGACTGATCCGATATGAAGGTGATTTTCATACCCTGCTCTTTCATTACGTCATAGGCGGAAAGGTCAGGGGCAACCAATCCTTTTCTTACGACCTGCAGTTGCTCGGAAGCTGCCTGCTTTGCAGCATTTCTGATCACTTCCTGATCCTGTTCTGTGAACGTGGCAAAAACTTTGTTGTTGACGGTGAGCATTAATGGATCAACCACGTAACGCCAAACGGTTAAATGATTGTGAAATTGCCATATCTTAACGGGTATCTGTATAGCGACGACAGGGTTTTCCTGACCATCAACCACGCCTTGTTGAAAGGCAACCTGTGCATCGCCCCAGTTCATGTTCACCGGATTGGCACCCAATGCTTTCATGGTTTCAATAAAAATCGGTGTACCAACAACTCTGATTTTCAGTCCCTTTAGGTCCTCTGGGTTGGCGACCGGACGCTTGGAGTTAGACATCTCCCGAAAACCGTTTTCTCCCCAGGCAAGAAGCGTTACTCCTTTCTCGTTTAGAATTGCCCCTATGTCGGCACCAACTGCTCCCTGAGTTACTGAATCAAGCGCCTTATAATCGGGAAAGAAAAATGGCAGGTTAAAAAGATTTAATTCTTTGATGGATGTAGACCAATTAATTGTTGAAGCAAAGCAGAAATCCGCCACTCCTTGCCGGTGGATGAGAAACTCATTGGTCTGCTTTCCTGCCATCAGTGATGATGAGGGGTAAATCTTAATGTTGATTCGTCCATCGGTACCCTCTCTAACCAGATCAGCAAACCGTTGAGCGCCCTGGCCCCAGGGAAGTTTTGCGCCGACTACGACACTCATTTTATATTCATCTTTATAGCTGGCAAATGTTGCTGCAGGAAATGACACACATACCACCAGAAAAAACAGTATGATCCTTCTCAAGTGTAGAACAGTCATTACTTTTCTCCTTTTTACGGTTAGATGTTATGAAAGCCTCAAGATAACAGATATATGTACACGCTTAACGATCCGTGGTAAGACCAAAGGTCTATCTCACGGATTTTGAAATAGCAAACTATTGTGGGTTATGCAAATAATATCTTCTGCCATATAATGATGGTTGAGCACAGTGCTGATCATTTTTTAACCTTGGCAAATTTGCAGGAGATTTTATGATCAGTTACCAGGAAAACCTAGACATCAAATAGCTGCGTATGGAACTTACGATCATTTCACCACTTGATATGCATCTGCACCTTCGGGAAGCAGAAATGCTTGATTTTGTGCTGCCGCTAACCAGCTCCTATTTTGCCGGCGCAGTTATCATGCCTAATCTCCAGCAACCCGTTGACTCGAAAGATCGCCTTACACATTATCGGGAACGGATTGTGAATCAGTGCAAAGACCATGGCTTTGAACCGTATATGACCTTGTTTTTCAAACCGTACCCAGCAAATTTTCTTGATGAAATAAAGGAGCAGATCATTGGTATCAAACTGTATCCTGCTGGCATTACAACCCAGAGTGAACAGGGCGTAGGTGAACTGAAAGAAGCCAGAGATACCTTTACAATCATGGAGGATCTTAACATTCCGCTATTGGTCCATGGCGAATCACATGGGTATGTACTTGATCGTGAAGAAGAGTTTCTGCAAACGTATCTTTGGCTTGCAGAAAACTTTCCCAAACTCCATATCATCATGGAGCATATCACCACCCGGGCAGCGGTTGAATTCCTTGATAAATATGACAATATCTCCGCAACCGTAACCCTTCACCATTTGTTGCTCAGCCTTGATGACGTTATTGGTGGGTTAATGAAGCCGCATCTGTTCTGTAAACCGGTCGCTAAATCCCCAAGAGACAGGGATGCGTTGAAACAGGTCGTATTCTCAGGTCATGAGAAAGTAATGTTTGGTTCCGACTCAGCTCCCCATCCGATTCATGCAAAAGAGTGTGCTGGCTGTGCAGCTGGAATTTTTACTGCTCCGCTGGCACTCCCTGCTCTTGCGACCCTGTTTGAGCAGGAAGGGTGTCTTGAAAAATTACAATTATTTGTCTCTGATCATGCCGTTAACCGGTACCAGCTTCAACCAATCAAAAAAAATATCCAACTGGTAAGAAAACCATTTGTAATTCCGGAAAAATATGGGACAATTACACCGTTTCTAGCAGGAAAAACGTTACCTTGGTCATATGCGTAACCAGTTGGTGACTGGATAGAACATAACAACCGCGCACAGGATGAACCCGGTTTTTTGAAATAGCAATGAATAGTCTTGTTCAGAATAAAAGCATACGTTTCATACTTTCCAAACTAAAGGAATCGTTTGTCGATCTTCTGCCGATCATCCTTGTGATTGGTTTATTTCAGATATTTATCATCAGAAAACCGCTTCCCCACCTCGATGAAATTCTTGTCGGGACAGTAATGGTCGTAATCGGGCTCAGTATGTTTGTGCAAGGTTTGGAGATGGCACTTTTTCCGATTGGGGAAAACATGGCCCAATCCTTGACCAGAAAAG
Source organism: Desulfobulbaceae bacterium (assembly GCA_004796425.1). GTDB lineage: Bacteria > Desulfobacterota > Desulfobulbia > Desulfobulbales > Desulfocapsaceae > MADRE3. The sequence continues at coordinate 10,568 of QZLB01000098.1, forward strand.
GCAACCTCGTCTGGCTGCTGCTTTTTGCTTTTCTGCTCGGATTCTCCACCACCATCGCCGAACCAGCCCTGATCGCCATATCCGGAAAAGCAGCAGAAATTGCCGCCAGAGGTGGGTTATTACCACAGGAGCAATCCGCGCTCAATTCATATGCTCTTGGGCTTCGTCTAACGGTTGCAGTCTCTGTCGGTACTGCTATCCTCATTGGTGTATTGCGGATTCTCCTTGGTTGGCCAATACACGTCTTGATAATCAGCGGGTATATCATTGTTATGATCATTACCCCTTTTGCCCCAAAGGAAATTATCGGCATCGCCTATGATGCTGGTGGCGTTACCACCTCGACAATTACTGTTCCTCTGGTGACAGCACTTGGTGTTGGACTTGCAACGATTATTCGTGGGCGAAATCCACTACTTGATGGTTTTGGTCTCATTGCCTTTGCTTCACTGCTGCCGATGATGTTTGTGATGATATACGGGATCATGGTTTTTGGGATATAATCATTATGGAACTTCTTACAGACCTTCTACATACACTGCTGCTCACTGCCAGAGATCTGATACCAATTATCTTGCTCTTTGCCTTTTTTCAGGCAGTGGTTATTCGTCAACCTATCCCAAATTATCCTCGGATCCTGGTTGGTTCTCTTTATGTCTTTGTCGGATTGTCATTGTTTCTTGCTGGTCTTGAGGAAGCATTGTTTCCCATTGGAAAAATAATGGCTGCCCAACTTACCGACCCAACCTTTCTTGGCGGCGGAGCACAGGCCGTTAATTTGACCGATTGGAAAGTATATGGCTGGGTTTATGTATTTGCCGCTGCGATTGGCTTTTCTACAACCATCGCCGAACCGTCGTTGATTGCAGTTGCCTTCAAAGCAAGTGAAGTCTCTGGCGGCAGTATCAGTCAAACCGGGTTGAGAATTACGGTTGCCATCGGCGTAGCAGTAGGTATCAGTCTGGGAGCATATCGAATCATCTCGGGCACTCCTCTGTATCTCTATATCCTTGTGGGATATATCATTGTAGTAATTCAAACGTTTTTCGCCCCAAAAACCATTATTCCGCTGGCCTACGATTCCGGGGGTGTAACAACATCAACCGTCACCGTGCCTGTGGTAGCCGCACTTGGTCTTGGACTTTCCGCCTCGGTACCGGGACGAAACCCGGCAATCGATGGTTTTGGACTGATTGCATTTGCCAGTCTTTTCCCGATTATTGCGGTTTTAGGTTATGGGCAGTTTGCTCACTGGCGGGCTACCAAACCGTCACATAGAAAAGGAGTACGTGATGAAATTTAAAATCATTCTCGCTTCGGTCAAACCCAACTTAACCGATCAAATCGTCGATGCCGCAAAAGCCGCCGGGGCAACTGGAGCAACCATTATCTCAGCTCGTGGAACTGGTATTCGAGAGGCAAAAACATTTTTTGGCCTCAGTCTTGAAGCTCAGACCGATATCATCATGTTTCTTCTGGAAGAGCATCGAGTACCAAAGGTAATGGAAGCGATTGGAAGCGCCGGTAAATTCGACAAACCGGGAACCGGTATCGCCTTCTCAATCCCTGTTGATAGTGTAATCGGCCTGGAAAGCCAAATAGATAAATTCAAAGAAGGTATCTCAAAGTCTGGTTAATTGTACAACAGGATTGATATGAACGAGGTGATTCAACTTCTGAAAGCTCACCGCTCTATCAGAAAATTCAAATCAGAAGCAGTCAATAGTGATTTACTGGCCACGATCATCGAAGCCGGCCAAGCTGCATCAACTTCAAGCTTTATCCAGGCCTGTACCGTTGTACAAATTACCGATCAACGCACCCGCAAGCATTTTTTCGACATCACAGCCGGTCAACCCTACGTGCGTGAGGCCCCCGTTTTTCTGGTTTTCTGTGCTGACATGAATCGGCACAAGATTGCCTGTGAAATGAACCAATCTCCTATGTTGTCTGGCTATACCGAGCAGTTCCTGACCGCATCCATCGATTGTGCCCTTTTTGCCCAGAATGTTATGGTTGCTGCCGAGTCATCGGGGTTGGGTGGTTGCTATATCGGAGCGATACGTAATCAAATCGAGAAGGTAGATCGCCTGCTCAATCTTCCCTCTTTGGTTTACCCGGTTTTTGGTATGTGCCTTGGTTACCCGGACCAGGATCCTGAACCAAAGCCACGGCTGCCCCTTGAGGTTGTTTTCAAGCAGGAAACATATGGTGATACTGGTGATCACGATCGCATGGCAGCATACGATGCTACCGTACGCGACTATTACCAAAACCGAACCGGCGGCACAAAAGACATGAGTTGGACTGAGCAGATCTCCGATATGCTCCAGAAAGAGTCACGCCCCCACATGAAACCATTCCTGGAGAAAAAGGGGTTTATTCAAAAGTAATCGTTGAATATAGCTTATTTATTTAATCCCCCGGCTTCATCTGAATCTGCTCATAGCCATATATAACCCGACAACAACCTAATCCAAAGTTTCCTCAAGGTATTGGGTAAAGCGCTGCCAGGATTTTCTATCAGCATCTTCACGATATCTCTGGGAGCCGAATACGGTGAATGCATGTGGTGCCCCACCGTAAGTGATCATCTCATGGGTGACCTTCGTTTCTTCCAATTCGACGGCGAGTGCAGCAAAGTCATCCATGGTAATTGCCGTGTCAGCCGTACCATGAAAAACGATTACGTCTCCTTTGGTCTCACCATAACTTTGCCCATCAGGTGTAGATAACCCACCATGAAAACTAATAAAACTTTTCAGATCAGCACCCGACCGAGCCAGCTCCAGCACCGCAGCGCCGCCAAAACAGTAACCGAAAGCCGCCGCATTTTTACCATTACCACCCAACCGTATACCCTGGTCTAGAGATGCCTTCAGGATACGTCTCATTTTCGCTCGATCCTTGTACAGCTCTCCTGTATGTTGCTTTTTATCCTTCACTTCAGTCGGACGCACACCTTTACCAAAAAGGTCTGCAGCAAAAACAGCATAGCCAAGGTCTTTCAGCATCTCAGCTCTCTTTACTTCGTAATCAGTCAAGCCGTCCCAGTCGTGGACGAGCAGTAAAAGTGGCGCACCTGAGCCGGTGGGCGCAGTGAAATACCCCTCGTAGGCGATGTCATCTACCGAATATTCAACTGTTTGACCTGCACCGTAACTGACGGATGCGGTGAAAAGTACGAGTAACACTATTGCGATCTGCTTCATAACAGAACCTCTTAAATCCAGCATTTTCGCTGGACTAGAAATAATTATTTAGGGTCGCTGCTTCTCCTATCACACTCAAACAGCAAACCTGGTTGATAAATCAGAGAATAGTGCCACATTGTGGTAAATCAAGTTTTGATAATCCCTTTTTGCGTTGTCACTTATTTGATTCCGCCAAATGCGGCAAAACAGCCATTTTTATGCAATACTTCCACCTGTGAAAAACCGACCACTTTCAGCAATTTAAGCTGGTACTGCAAAGATCGAGGGGAATCCTCAATTTCTATGTAATTGAAAACTTTATCACGATATGCCTCACCACCAACTGATACGAGATAGTCGCCGTATCGAGCCCACATCATTTCTTGTATTGCAGGGGAATCATGACTGACTAAATCTGTAACCCAAATACTCCCTCCAACTCTTAGCAAGGTGTAGAGCTTTTCAAACCCACGTCTCCAATCCTGATCATCCCGTAAGTGATGCAAAACTGCGGCGGCAAGAATGATATCGACAGACCCCGGTTCAACATCAAGTGTTCGAAAATCCTGTTTGATTGTCCTTACACTGCGCGCACCAGCTTCAAGGACCCGCACTTTTGCACGAACCAGCATGTTTTCACTGAGATCAACCAGGACTGAATCAAAAATCCCTGATAATTCGAGAAGCTTAATTGTGTTGTTACCGGCGCCACAACCAATATCCAAAACTTTAGTAATTGGGTGCGTGGTAGCCAGAGCCGCCCGGGTAATCAGTTCCATTGTAAGAGGAGCATCGATGGTTGCGACCTGACCGCTTTCAAGGTTTGAAAAACGCTCCACATCATTATCAAAGCGTTCTTCTATCTGTTCAATACTCGATTTATTTTTGAGGGTAATTTTTGTCATTTCAATTTCACCGTACCATTATATTTTTCATAACCATTCAAATCATACACCCCTTACGAGAGCGTACCGCAAATGATAAACCTGCACTTACGATATATGCATCACAATTCAATACGCAAAGCTACCCTTATGAACGATTAAAGCCGAGATTGACGCGCAATTTGCTGGAGCTTCATTGGGAGAACTGGTACAGTAGCCCTCTATTTTGAGGAACAACTATGACAATCGCAATCTTTACCATATTCATCTCGTCATTCATCATCGCTTTGTCAGGAGCGATTATGCCCGGTCCCGTCCTGACTGTTACCATCAGCGAGAGCCTTCGCCGTGGAAGCATCGCCGGGCCTCTGATGATTTTGGGCCATGGGATACTTGAACTCGTTCTGGTACTCCTGCTAATCGCCGGTCTTGCTCCATTTTTTTCGCACGATACCACATTTATCGTCATTTCACTCTTGGGGGGCCTTATTCTTGGCTGGATGGCCTATGGCATGTTTCAGGAAATTCCTTCTCTCACACTCCAAACTGAAGTACCTGATAAAAAGCAGAAAAATCTTGTGATGGCTGGAATTCTTCTCAGTATTGCCAACCCCTACTGGGCGATCTGGTGGGCAACCATCGGGATCGCCTATGTACTCTCATCTATGAAATATGGAATACCCGGCGTTATCTCTTTTTTTGCGGGACATGTTGTCGGCGATCTTTTCTGGTACGCCCTGGTGTCCTTTAGCATATCCCGCGGAAGTAAGTTTTTAAGTGATACGTTTTATCGTCGCCTGATCAGTGTCTGCGCTTCGTTTCTGGTACTCTTTTCAGCCTATTTCATCTTCAGTGGCATCTCGCGCCTGGCAGCTGCCTAGCGTACACCTTACCCCTTGGTAACCACAGGTTATGATTTCTGCTCCTGACCATTGATTGAATGTTCAAGCAGCTCATCCAACCCAGCGTACTCCAGCGCTTTTTCATGGGTTGCCATCAGGTCAACCGGCGGTGCCTTGCCCAAATCAAACGCCTCTTTCCACCTCGGAGCGCATAAACACCACCGATCACCGGGTTTCAAACCTTCAAAACCATAGAGGGGCATTGGGGTGGAAAGATCATTGCCGACGAGTTTGGAAAATTCCAGGAACTCTTCAGAGACAACCACGCACACACCATGAACTCCAAAATCTTCTTCCGTTACCTTGCAATTGCCTTCACGGGTGAAACCGGTGAGCGGATCACGACTGCAAATCTCCAATGGTACACCAAATACATTCTTATGCTCTGTCATATCGCTTCCTTGATTAGTTTTCCAAAACCAAACAATTTAGATATCTCTGAGTAACTTAGAGACAAGTTAAAGATAGATACGGTTCAGGTCATTATCAACCCATCGGAGAAGTACCATTTCGATAGCCGACCAGAGAACACCCGAACCATGTATATCAGGGTTTACAAATCACTAATCGCTCACGCCTTGCGCTTGTTTAAATCAATTCTATGAGGTATGCTAGCTCCCTGTTTGGTGATATCGGTTGGCAATCGTGTAAAGAGCTAAAACACCTAATTATGTGAATAGCTTACCTGGTGGTCAACCAAACTCTTCACTGACAGGCGCGCTCGTTTTACGGCCATGATTACGAAGCCGTTTCACTCTTAGGTCGAATCTCATTATGTCAGCTCATAAATCGCATACAAATCTATATTTCACCAGCTCAATTGCTGGGCTCGAAACATTTGATGTTACGGTTCTGCAAGAAAAACAGATTGCTCCAATTATAGATCTTACTCAATTAAACGATTCTGAATTCTCCGATTTCTGTCGTAACGCTCCCGCAGAACATCTTCTCTTGAATGTGCATCAATTTATCGATAATCGTTTTCATCAGCCACTGCGCAACAAACGCATTGGTACGATCTGGCTGGAGTATTTCGAACATCATCCGGCTGGGTCATTTTCTCAAATCATTGAAGCGTTGCGCCAGGTGGAATCGATCAGACTCACCATCATTACCGGCGATCTTTCGATTATAAACCTGGTATATGGAGAAAACCGGAGAGATCTCAATCTGGCCATCAAAGGTGCTGAATCGGTCGGGTTTGTCAGTTCCGAGTCAACCCTCAGTCTTTTGAACTATATCGAAGACAGATCGCAATCAAATCACCAACAGCCTGATATTGTATGCTGGGGTGGATGCTTTACTGCAGAAGGTGCAGCATCACTACTCTTGGGTCACTGTGATGGAGTTGTTCTTGATAGTGTGCATCTGCTAACCTCCGCTTTCACGAAAAAGAATAGTTTGCAACGGACTGTTCTAGAGAAATGCCAAATTGATCATATCAGCCAGATTCACCTGTCGCGGCAGTTAAAGTTTAATTGTTACAACAAGGGTAACTCAGAAAGAATCTCGGCGTTAAAAGTTCAACTCGCTCAGGAAACGGGAGAAATCAGTAGTGATTTGCTTCGTACTTTACTCAATGATTTTGGCACATTTACCCAGACCAGGTTTGTCAAATCAGAACTGCAGTGCGGGGTTGAGGTTGCCTATTGTAACCAGTTCATTCATCAATTCGGTTTTGACACGACCGAGGCTTTGATTTCATTCAAATCTGGTATTGATATACTCCTTTCCAATAAAAATCATGGGTTAACGAACCTCATTAATTCCCCCCTTACTCCTTTGCTTGGAACCACATATCCGATTATCCAGGGTGCAATGGCCTGTATTTCAGATAATGTGGAATTCGCGCGGGCGATTTCAGATGCGGGTGGTTTGCCAACCATCGCACTTGGCATGCAAAGTAGAATTGAGCTCGAGCAGAATTTGCTGAATCTCCCCCTCGCAATGAACGGAAAACCATATGGTATCAACATCATCACCCTTGATGAAAACCCTTATCGCGATGAACAGCTTGACTGGATAAAAGAAGCCCGTCCACCCTTTGTCGTGATATCTGCCGGTACGCCCTATTTTGCTGCAGAGCTGAAAAATCAGGGAATGCAGGTGATATACATTACTTCCGACCCGGGTCTTCTTGAAATAGCCTGGAATAAGGGTATTGATCTTGTCGTACTTGAAGGGAATGAAGCTGGCGGCCATGTCGGACTCCACACCACGCTGACACTTGGCCAGGCAGCTCAGATTTTGCGGCAGCAGCATAATGATTTTGCAGGTAAGTATATCATCCTTGCCGGGGGCATCTTCAACCAGAAGTCATTACGTCGTAGCGGTATGCTTGGCGCAGACGGCGTCCAGATGGGTACCATTTACCTCAGCTCCAGGGAAATTGTTGAAACCGGTGCCATGAGTCAGGTCTATCAGCAGGTCGTGCTTGATGCACGATTTGGGCAAACGATGATCACCGGTAATTCCATTGGTCTTATGGTCCGCTCCATTGATTCTCCGAAACTCAAGATCATCAGGGATCTCGAGAACAACATCAGTAGCCAGAGTACCAGTGAAGATACCGCCCGGCACCAATTGGAGAAAACCAGTGCAGGCAGTCTTTATATCGCCGCCAAATGCAATGAGCCCCTCACGGGTAACCAGCTCTTAGATGAAATTTGTTATCAGGAAGGACAATTCATGGGTGGTGCCGTTTCGGGTAATATTAGACACACCACATCGCTCACGGATCTCCATCAATCCCTGTTCTCCACTATCGAGCAGGAGCCCCAACTGCCGAATAGTCACGTCCACGTCAGTGAATCAGAATCCCATGATCGTATCGCGGTCACCGGTTTGTCGATTGCCAACGCCTTAGGCAACTCTGTTGAAACGGTATGGAATGCTTCAGTTTCAGGCAAAAGTGGTATCACCGAAGTACCTGAGAGTCGTTGGGATCATGATCAATTTTATTCGGAATCGGAGAACCAGAACGGCAAGACCTATTGCCGGGTGGGTGCCTTTATGTCCCTGGACATCTCCCGGAAAGATCTGGGTATTTCACCCCATGATTTCCGAACCATGACCGCATCTACCAGGCTTACACTGTGGTTGGCCGATCAGGCAATCACTCAATCTGCCATCATTAATTCAGATGTATCACGGGAAAAAATTGGCGTATTTGTCTCCCAAAATGCCGGAGAAAGCGGTTCCACCATTCCGGATCTGACCATCAATGTCATTGCCCATAATCTTGCCCAGCAGCTGCAAAAGGGTCTGAGCCTGAATAGCGATTCTGTCAACACGATTACCGAGATTATCAAACAGGACCGTATCGCCATTGATGATACGACCCTGCTCGGCAGACTCAATTGTGCGGCTGGTGGTTTTATCTGTAACAAGTATGGTTTCATGGGTCCCAGTTATGCAGTATCCGCTGCTTGTGCCACCGGACTTGTGGCGTTGTATAACGGTATCCAACTTATCCAGGCAAATATCCTGGATGCTGCAGTGGTAGGAGGAGGTGAAGAAATCCTCAATCCGGCAGCTTACCTTGAATTCTCCGCACTTGGTGCTTTAGCTGGCAAAAACAGATATGGTATGGATCCTTCAGACTATAGTATGCCTTTTAGTAAGGACCGGAGTGGTATGGTACTCGGCGAGGGTGGCGGGATGCTGGTAATAGAGCGAGAGTCAATTGCCAGAGCCCGAGGAGCCAAAATACTTGCCTATATCACAGGCGCTGGAGCGAGCAACAATCATCAGGGAATGGTCGAGTCCGTGGCAGAAACCCAGCAGCTCGCTATCAACAGTTCCTTTGCTCAGGCAGGCTACGGTCCTGACAGTGTCGATCTGGTAGAATGTCACGCAACCTCGACCCCCACCGGTGACCTAGAAGAGATAAAAGCACTGAAGGCTGTTTATCCCATGAATAATGGTACCGCGCTCAGCTCTTTTAAATCTCAAATCGGTCACACCCTTGGCGCCGCAGGGATCAACAGTATGATACGCGGTATCGCCGCGATGCATGCACGCACGCTCCCGCCAACCCTAAACTATCAAGACAAAGACCCTGCCATTGATCTTGAAGGTTGGGGATTTCATGTCCCCACCAGTGCACAGCCGTGGCCAGGTTCCACAGGACACCCAAGGCGGTTTCAGGTGAATGCATTTGGCTTTGGTGGCGCCAATTATGTCATTCAGCTTGAAGAGGCAGATGAGAATTACCAAAAATCAGACATGCAGGTTTCATCAAACCCTACTGATCAAACTCATCTGCCCAGTCTGATAGACGGAGTTTATCTCTATGAGGCTCACCGAGGGGAAAGCCACTATCAGATCGCCACCACCCAACGTTCTGTGGAACAATTAAAAGATTACCTGACGCCCCATTTGGATCATCTCAGCGACCTCGCTCCCAAGGCACGAATTTCTCTCGCCAGACACGGTATTCATTTGGGAGATAATCATGTCCCGCGGCTTGCGCTGATATTTGCCGGCCAGGGAAGTCAATATCAAAGTATGGGAAAAGCGCTTTATGATTCTTTCCCTGCAATCCGAAGCTGGATGGACAGAATGGCCCAGCTGGCCGACTTTGATATTCTTGATGTAATGTTCAATTCTACCGATGATAAGCTTCGCCAGACTCAATTTCAGCAGCCCGCATTGTTCGTTCTGGAGTATGCGTTATACCAACAGCTTGCAGCGTTTGGTTTGAAACCAACGGCCCTTGCCGGACACAGTATGGGAGAATTAACCGCCCTGTGTGCAGCCGGCAGTTTTTCGGTTGAAGATGGCTTCAATGTCATCACCAAACGTGCTCAATGCATGGCCAGGGCCAGCCGAGAAACTGCTGACCCCGGTTCAATGATAGCAGTCGATGTTCCTCGAGATATTCTGGATGAAATGATCGAACTTGATCAGCACCTTTACTACACCAACTTCAACTCACCGCAACAAATCGTTGTTGGTGGGTCCAGTGTGGCTATTGAACGATTCAAAGAAGAGCTGGATAACCGAAGCTATTGGAATCAGCCCCTACCGGTAAGCATGGCATTCCATTCTCCGATAATGGAGATTATCAGGGATGAGTTTGGTGAATATCTAAGGAAAATCGACATCAAGCCACCTTCAATTCCGGTCCTGTCAAACACATCCGGGATAGTCTATCCTGACGATTCTGAGGCAATAACTGAAACCCTTGTTGCCCATCTCGAATCTCCCGTACACTGGCAGGAGAATGTCCAATCGCTGGCACAGGACTTTGGATGTGATCTGTTTGTTGAAATCGGTCCACAGGATACGCTCTGCAAATTAGTCAACGATATTATTCCTGATGTTGAACGAATTCACTGCTGCAGTAGGGAGAGTGAATTGGATTCGTTCCGGCAGGCATATAGCGCACTTTACGTAAGAAACTGCCTTTCCATTTCAGAGAACATCCAGAATCTCTCCCTTGACACCCCCGTTGAACAACCAAAATCGAAACCAACTGATGGTGAAATCGCTCACGTTATCCAACGAGAAATAACCGGGTACGCACTCGACGGCATGAATAAATTCCTGATTCCTGCCATTCAAAAGGCGCTTGCTCATGAACTTGATTACCAGATTTCCGAGGAATTACTTCGAGCCCAATTGGGTGTTGCATCGCAGCAGACTATATCGACACTGGTTACCCAACCGCACAAGATGGTCGCTCACCCCCCGGATATAGCGTCAGACCAACGTTCAATACTGGAAGAAGTGATCCAGATCATAATGGACACAACCGGTTATGAACGTTCAGAGATTGAACCGGAAATGGACATCCGCCAGGATCTTTCCATCCGCTCCAGCAGACTTCCTGTTATTATGGATGCTGCAGAAAAACGTTTCGATATTGTCATCAGAATTGAGGACTTCATCGACGTTCGCACCATTTATGATATGTCAGCACGGATTGAGGAAGTAATCGCCAGAGGTGAAGTGACGGATCCATCACTAGAAGCGCGACAGCCCCCTACCCATCCTCCAGCAAACCAATCTCAATCACCCGTTTCACGATTTGTTCCACACCTTATAAAACTCGAACCAGCCCGGAGTAGCTCACCACTCTTTACCGACACTGATCACCTTGGGGTAATCAGCATCGAGTCTGCTGAAACTGCCATGACCCTGAGTATGCAGCTCCCAAGGCTCTATGGGTGCCGGGTTTCTATCGAGACGCTCGGATCAGATCAATTACCAGAAAAGCCATTATTTGCTGACCATGAAGATCTGAGTTCCCTGATTCTGCTCACTTCTGATCAAACCGCTGTTGAAACAGTAGAATCCGAACATGTTTCCCTGATGACTAATCTGTTCCTGCAGATTCAGCAGTTTCTGACTCTGGGGCGCAAAAAATCGATTATCCATCTCAATCATGTCAATTCAAAAGAGAACCAGATCATTCCAGAAGGACTGATCGGTACCCTGCTGAGCACCAGTATCGAATACCCCAGTGTTACTTGCCGTAGTATCAGCTATCAGGAAATGTCTGTAGTCCAGGCAATCGAAGCGGCAGGAAATCCATCTTTCACAACAGTTGAGCTGGTCGAACAGGATCAGCAATTTTATACGGTATCTACCGCCACCAGGCCTACCACCCATATTCCTCAGCTGGCAGCTTTTAACAACCAGACTACAGTGGTCATTACTGGTGGCTTAGGGGGAGTTGGTAAACATATTGCGCAACGTTTCGAGTCGCTGGGCTGCGCATTGATCCTGATCGGAAGAAAAACAGTCGCTCAGGCTCAGGAGATAATTACTGATAGTTTCAGCTCAAGCTCCTCGATTTCTTATATTCAATGTGACCTCGGCAACCCGGAAGAACTCAGGGGGCTTGATGAACGTTGTCCTGAACTGAAATCGGCTACCATTCTCATCCACGCTGCCGGTTTTATCTCTGATAGTTTTATTGGTCTGCAGACAGCAGAAGGATTTTCCGATCCAATCTCCGTTAAGTACTCAGGACTCGCAGGGTTGCTTGAAGCCATTGAGGCTGAGAATTTGTTTGCGATTTGCTCACTATCTTCACAGGCTGCCTTTACCGGCAACATTGGCCAGGCAAACTATTGTTGTGGTAATAGAATGATGGCAGCACTTCTTCACTCGCTGGCCAATCAATATCCTGAAAAAACAGTCAAGAACTTTTGGCTCCCACCCATCGCGGGAGCAGGGATGGCTGAGGATCCTCAAGTTAAGGATTTAATTGAGGCGAATATTGGCGCAGACAGCTATGTATGTGTAACTGAGATCGCTGAGATTATTATTCATGAAATAACCAGCGGGGAAAGAGAGTCAATAGATGTGATGCCACTGCGTTCTGTTCTAAACTTTCCGACAATCTCCCACAACGCCGATCCAATTGTACATGGCTGGTTCTCTACTGACACTTGCCCTCTGGTCGACCGAATCGAATCTTTGAACTTTGAAGCCGGTGAAATCCTCACCGTTAAAACGCTTTCCCAGCAATCAGATCCCTGGATCCTAGATCATCAACCCTTTTCGTTTCTGAAAGATCCCATTTTTTCTGCGATCATGGTACTTGAGTCGTTTCTTGAGTCAACCCATCTCATGATGCCCCAGATAGTTGTGAACGGTTTTACAGATGTCCGCTTTCTCGATATGATTTCCTGTCCTCCTGAGACTGATGTGGGAATCGAGGTTCACTGTATCCGCGATGCAAAAGAGTCCTTTTTGCAATGTATACTGAGCCGCACTGATGGTTCAGAACAGGATCAGGGAACGTTAAAGGATATCTGTTACACCGGCACCCTGCACCTCTCACCCTTGCCGATACCGGATAAACATTATCAATTCGAAGCAGTCGATTTTTCCGCTGATTATGTATCGTCTGACAAGATGGACGAGCAGTATATCAGTTTCTGTGAACTCTCTGGCAGATACCGGGTACTGCAAAAAATAAGTGATTGTGATGAGAAATTCATCAGCGGTATCATGCGCACACCCGATTGTAAAGACCATGACGCTACTCAAAATAGTCAGTATCAATATCCACTGTATATCCTTGAAGGCCTTATGCAGCTCTGTGCGTTTCATCCAGGCTTCCAGGAACACGAGAAAAATACCATTTTGATACCAGCATCACTTGATAGTGTCCAATGGTTCACCACTAACCAACCGCTCACTCGGTATCATCTTATTGCTCACCGGGTAATTAATAATAGGGATCGCAGTAAATGGAACGGGACCGCTTATGACGATAAAGGAAACGTCGTGATGGAAATAACTGGTCTGAGGCTGCATAGTATTGCGGATTAAATCATAAGATGCACGGATTCATCTCATATTCACTCCCCGAGCCACTCCGAGATATTACACTTGGTTCTTTACCTGCTGCCGCGCCTGCAGACCGTTGTGAATTTGCCCACCTGCTCTTGCTCAAGGCCACCGTTACCCCACCGCTTAAATCATCTCCAATTCTCTCTTACGACAACCATGGCAAACCCCATACGAATCGTCCGGACCAGGCAATTTCATTCTCAACTTGTAACAGTCTGATCTATGGAGCCGTTAGTCCGGGAACTGCATTGGGAATCGATGGTGCAACCCGAAATGACTTTGACAGTTCCTACCCCTATAACCGTGTTTTCCATCTGGATGAACTCGATCTTGGCAGTTCAGTTCTGAATGAGGTCGATGAGACTGCTGCATTTGTCTGGGCCTGTAAGGAGTCGGTGGTGAAGGCCCGAGGGAGCGGCTTCAGGGGAATCACACCTAAAGATCTGAGATTGGTTGACATAAAGCACAAAGATCATTGCTATCGGGCAACAATCACCTTGTTTTCTCAAGAAATCAGTACACTCGTGGTATCTCTGGGGAGTCATTGGTTGGCAATCTGCCGAGAAAATCCGAGCCATATATGCAATTGGAGGAAAGGATGAACCAAAGCAACGGACTAAAAATTGTTCCGATTTCCTCACGCAAACAGATGCGCCAGTTTATCAATCTGCCATGGCAAATTTATTCGGATGATCCAATCTGGATTCCCCCTCTGAAAAAAAGCATATCTGATCTTCTCAACCGTAAAAAGCATCCGTTCTGGCAATGTGCCCACGGGGAACTTTTTCTTGCCACAAGAAATGGTGAAGTCGTTGGCCGGATTGTTGCCCTGATAGATTCTAATTACAACAAACATCACCAGGAAAAAAGCGGTGCCTGGGGTTTTTTCGAATGTACTAATGATCCCGAGGCAGCTGCCGCTTTGTTTAATACAGCTGAGGCGTGGGTAAAAGCAAGGGGCATGGATCAGATTCGAGGCCCCTTCAATCCATCAACCAATTACGAAATCGGTACCCTTATCCAGGGATTCAAAAAGGTTCCGGCCTTGATGATGACCTACAATCCCAGCTACTATCCCGAATTGATCTACAACGCAGGGTATCGCAAGGAAAAAGATATTCTTAGCTTTCGGATAACCCATGACTTTGTTGTACCACAATGGATTCATGATCTCTCCGATAAGCTCCTGGCCCAAAATAACATTACCATTCGCTGTCCTCAAAAATGGCGTAGAGAGGACATCAGGCTGCTCTGCTCAATTTATCATGAGTGCTGGTCAACCAATTGGGGTTTTGTTCCAACCACAGAAGCTGAGGAAGATGAGCTGGCCAAAAACCTGCTGTTCTTAATTGACCCTGAGTTGGCGTTTTTTGTTTACTACGGAGATGAACCGGTCGGGATCGGTCTGATGGTACCTGACTACAATCCACTCTTGAAACGTTTTAATGGTAAACTTGGGCTTTCCGCGCTGATTAAAAAATTTCTTTATGAAAAGGAAGTGGTTGGTCTTCGCGGACTCCTCTTTGGAGTCAAGGACCGATACAGGCAAATGGGACTTCACCTGGTTTCTGTCACCCATGTTGTGGAAGTAATAAAACGAAAGCAGAAATATCAATACGCCGAAATGGGTTGGAACCTGGAAGATAACGAGGCAATCAACCTGCTCTATACCGAGTGTGGCTTACACCCTGATAAGCGTTACCGCATTTATCGCAAGCCTCTAAACTGATTCAATTAGTTGACAAAAACGATCAAACCGAGCACTTTTCAAAGGATTTGTGAGATTCTCCCCCCTAACGCTTGACGGTTTTTTGATGTCAGAACTTACGATACTACCCAACATTGATGTTAGCGATTTCGCAAAACTCATTCTAAACTACAGTACCGACGGCATACTGCTCACCGACGCCACCGGCTTGGTAATCGCGATAAACCTCAGATTCAGTAAAATTTTTCAAATTCCCCCTTCTAAGGTTCTTGGTGCCAATGTGGTCGAGCTTGTGAAGCAGGGAGCATGGTCCCCAAATCTATTCCAGCGAGTCGTTCAAAAGAAAAAAACCATCTCTATCATACAGACCACTAGAAGTGGCAAGTCCATCCTTGCAACAGGAACACCAATTTTTGATGATGATGGTGAACTGCTTTATGTACTCTTTAATGACAGAGATATGTCTTTGCAGTCTGTTCTTGAAAAAGGCAGCTCCAAGACCTTCGAGGTAAACATTAAGGCTGATGCCAAGGTAGAACAATTCATCCCGGAAACCCGGCAATACAAACTAAGCCAGATCGTAGTAAAAAGTGACAGCATGAAAAAGCAGCTTAACCTAGCGCTGCAAGTAGCAAAATTCCCGATACCAGTACTTCTTACTGGAGAATCAGGGGTTGGGAAATCAATGTTTGCTCGCTTTATTCATGACCGTTCTCCAAGAAAAGAAGGGCCTTTTGTGGCGATAAATTGTGGGGCTATTCCGGATCAACTTGTTGAATCAGAATTATTTGGTCACACCAAGGGCGCATTTACCGGTGCATCTGCCGGGGGTAAAAAAGGCCGAATACAGGCGGCAGACAAAGGGACCTTGTTTCTCGATGAAATCAGTGAGCTACCTTACATTCTTCAGGTTAAACTCCTCCAATTTCTTGAGACCAATCAGATTTATCCGGTAGGTGGAACAAATCCGATCCCTGTTGACTGTACCGTTATTGCAGCCACCAATAGAGACCTAGCCTCAATGATGGCCACCAAGAGCTTTCGAGAGGATCTTTATTTTCGACTTAATGGTATTCCGATCGAACTCCCTCCTTTAAGAGAACGCAAAGATGAAATCCCTCCCCTGGCTCGATTTTTTCTCGAACAGTACTCAACGAGATATGGGATTATGGCTTCACTCGCACCCGATGCGCTGGAGGAACTCAGGCAGCTCCCTTTCAAAGGTAATGTAAGAGAGCTCTCTCACCTTATTCAGCGTTTGCTTATTGTTACCGGAGGTGGGGAAATATTAAAAGCGCACGTCCAGGAGTGGACCACTCACGAATCAAAAGGTACCTCTGACCTGGTACCCGTTTATAGAGGCACTCTCAGCCAACAGATTTCTCAATTTGAAAAGGATCTTATCCGGAAAACAATTGAGGAAAGTGGGAGCCAGGTTGAAGCCGCAAAAATTTTAGGCGTCCATCAGTCAACACTTTCCAGAAAGCTCTAAGCCATATGCGTCATTGCATATTTTCCGCATAGTTTCTCGTCACCACCTCACAGCATACCCCACAACGTACTGTTATTATGGTTCTTTTAATTTAGGCACACCCTTTGCTAACATAGCGCTGACGATATGTAAACAGTACTATTATTAATAACAAAGGAGCATTATCATGAGCATCAACCATATTGATTATATGGCCACGGACAGCGTAGACAACAACAAGATCAATAGAATTCTCTACACGACGGACTTAACCGATTCCTCCCCACGTGTATATCAATATGCACTTTACCTTGCCCGGCAGTTTAACGCTGAGATCGTCTGCCTGCATGTCATAGAGAGATATACCCAGAGTGCAACGATGAGATACGCCATGTATTACCTCACAGAAGAGGACAAACGGAAAATTCTTACTCGTGAGAGGAACAAAGCACTTGAAATAATCGCAGAAAGAAACCGGCAAACGTTTATTCGTCAGCAGTTTGGTAATGAAGGCGGTCTCTATCCAGAAGAATTGGGTCTGAACATTGTGAATAAGGTTGTTTTTGGTGGTATCGAAGAACAGATTTTGCGACATTCAGTAATTTCAGAGTGCGATCTTATTGTGATGGGAGCGCACGAAAAGCCTTTTTACACTTTTACCACCAACCTCTCGAAGCGTGTCATGAAAAGATCCAAAGTGCCGGTCACCGTCGTGCCAATTACCGGAGAGAGAAAACACCAATCGACCGGACTTTTGCCATCCCTGATACCAGGTTTTTCAACCACTTAGTAAGACCAAAGTATCTCCTGAACAAAAACCGCATTGGGGTTCCATTTCACATTCAACCCACTGGGATGGAACCTCACGCAAACAACGAATCAACCCGAAGTAGGTCGGTTGAAGGATGGAATTGAGCGACTACAACTCCAGTAGATAATACTACCAATTCACCCTCCCTACTTCACTGTTGCATCTCTTCTAATGTGACCTATCTTATACTACATGTTGAAACACAGCTTTGTAGCGCTCTAAAAATACAAAGCGGCTATAGCGCTCGATATAGAACACACTGTTTATAGATGTTAAAGGTGGCTGGAATGGCAACATTATTTGAGAAAGAAAAGCTTTACCGGGCTCAGAGAAAGGGAGACCCCTATTTAGATAGAAGATCTGGGGAAGACAGAAGGCAAAGTTATTCTCTTGCGTACTTCAGCGCAAATAATCCGGAAAGACGAGTTAACGTCGAGAGAAGATCTGAAATTGAACGGAGAACTGATTGCGTTCGAGTTGATAAATGGTCTTCCGTATGTCCTGAACCCGAGTAGGACGTTACCCCCCTAACCATTTCTACCAACAAAGCGACCGAACTTTGCGCAGACAGGCTTGTTTTAATCTCCAATCAGATAACTAAATTCTGTTTTGATACCGAGAGTAGCTCCTTGTGACTCTTGTTTCAAAAAATGCTATCCATTTTCTTCCGCGACCGAACCAGGTCCTGCCATCGGTTGGTAGTTTTCTTTGGAAGCACCGCCAACAGGACATTTCCAGTGAAGAGGTAACGCTTCAAATTTTGTCCCCTGAGGCTCCTTAATTTTTCGGTGCTGCTTCTGTTGGTTATATACGAACCCACAGTTCGATATCTGGCATTGATGCAAGTCTTTAGGATCTGCCATCTAAAATCTCCGTGTGATCAATGATTGATAGTAAAAGTAATAATCAGAAAAGAAAATGTGCTTTCTCTGCGGCTTTACTGATTATCAGCTGTTAAATATGCCCGTTTTTACATTACAGAACCACTGTTTGGTATGTCAACTGATGTATCAACAGCCATATCATGTCAATGGTTCGTTATTAAAAGAATTTTAAGACTTTGATACCTCCTAATCTGCATGAAGACTGAAGGGGATATTATAAGGAAAAAATACACGCTGGTTCGATCCAATAAATCAAATAAGAAACTGTTCACATTGGGGTAACTGGTTTGTCTTATTTTTTCGCAAGACGGAATGTGACGAGCCGTTGATGTGTAAAGTCTGATCCGATTTAACCAAAGAAAAAGAAGTCTCATTTTTGACTGCCGAACTCAAACAAGAACAACCTCAGAATACAAAGCACTATCAAAACTTGAGACTACGTCTAATCATCTCTTTTTAGCTGCAGGATTTATTCATTGGTGGGGAGAACCAACGGCAGTCTGGTTCATAATCAAGTTCATTCTCTTTTGAGGAGTTCTCTTTGAAATCTGGAAACTTGAAATGTTTACTTTTTTGGCGGGAGCGCTCAGGATACCCATATATCTGATATAAGGATATTTCTCATCTTTAAATCGATCTACGTTTGGTTAACTAAACATTACAATGGCTTTTTAAAAAAATTAGCAAACTTGTTAAAACTTCTAATGGGTCTTGACTCAAAACCAAAACTTATGAAACAATATTGTGAGGTAACTACTTAAAATGAGCAAATTTATAGCGTTAGTCGCATGAGGGGAAGTCGTCGTCGTTTCCTGATTAGCTTAAAATCATCTTAACGATAACATCTCAATTATGGAGCGTACATGGGAATTAGAA
>QZLB01000120.1 GCA_004796425.1 Desulfobulbaceae bacterium
CCGCTAACCCCGACCCCGCTGGTCGCAACCCTGATTGGTGCCATAGGTGGTCTGATCGTAGTCGCTTCTATCGTCTTCCTTGACAAGATGAAGATCGATGACCCGGTTGGTGCAATTTCAGTACATGGT
Source organism: Desulfobulbaceae bacterium (assembly GCA_004796425.1). GTDB lineage: Bacteria > Desulfobacterota > Desulfobulbia > Desulfobulbales > Desulfocapsaceae > MADRE3. Next base: position 130 of record QZLB01000120.1, read on the forward strand.
GTTGTTGGTATCTGGGGACTGATCGCCGTTGTCTTTACCAATGGTGATGCAAGCATTGTCTCTCAGTTGATTGGTGCGGCCGTGATCTTTGGTTGGGTATTTGCAACCAGCTTTGTGACCTGGATCATAATTAAGGCAGTGATGGGTATTCGAGTATCAGAAGAAGAAGAGCTTGAAGGCTGTGATATATCTGAATGCGGACTTGATGCATATCCCGAATTTACTAAAGACTGATAGATAGGAAGAGGAGCAAACCATGAAAAAAGTAGAAGCGATAATCAAGCCGTTCAAGCTCGAGGAAGTAAAGGAGGCCCTGACCGAGCTTGGCATCACCGGCATGACCATTTCAGAAGTGAAAGGATATGGTCGTCAGAAGGGTCATACCGAAGTATATCGAGGTGCTGAATATAAAGTGGAGTTTAACCCGAAGACCAAGGTTGAATTGATCGTCGATTCCTCAGTGGTAGAGAAGGTGATCGAAGCGATTCGTTCGGCGGCCAACACCGGCAAGATTGGTGATGGTAAGATATTTGTCCTGCCGGTTGATGATGTGATGCGCATCAGGACCGGTGAACAGGGTAAGGAAGCAATCTAACAACTCTCCCTGAGTAGTACACTCAACCTCCTGACGGCAGCACGGCCTTCCTGGCCTGCTGCCGTTTTTTTGTGAGGTAAGAAAGAGAAAATATCATACTAAGAGAATTAATTGGTTAGATGACGGGATGATCTGTTTTTGAGTCTCATCGCTGTTGCTGCCCCTCCTTTCCTATTTTACGGAATTCGGTTAGGCGGAAATATGGAAATACGGGAGCAGGAAACAGCAGCTTAGCAGTGCTTTCAATGTTCTTTGACCTTGGTATATTCAACTATTTCAATTTGCTAGCAAGGGGGTGAAAATATCTGGAGCTTTCATTAATTGTGGCACGATAATTGTTACTAGAAAAGTGGGGTTAACTCATAATGATTTGACGGGGGGCGTAGAATCATGGACAACTCTACTGAAATTCTGATCAATCTTTGGCTTATTCCAGGGATCAGCGTCATCTGTGTAACATTATCTATTCTGGTTCTACGACCATTACTGAGAACTTCCGACTTTTTTGGTTCGAGTTCATTCCGTAGCAGACGAATTAAGAAAAGAGGTTATGAAAACCGTGCTGCCCGGCGGATTAATACGAACGATCTGCGTGTAGATGTTTCTGATGGGACGGCACTATTTACAGGATTAGCTTGTAACATTTCACGTTTTGGCATCTGTATTATGGGCTTGCCTGAAAAAGTCTTTCAGAAAGCAGAGCGCCTCGCAATCGTAGTTGATTATAACAATCGAAGCTATTCATTGCACGTAAAGCCGGTCTGGCAATTCAATTGCGAATCTGGTAAGCAGATCGGCGCTTCCATCGAATATGCGCCAAGAGAGTGGCGGGATTTCGTAGATTCCTGCGGCGCTTTTCTTTCTTCTCGCTGAATAATTGATCTCAGAAATTCTGTACGTAGTGATCGTATTTCTTCAAGTAGATGTCAGAAAGGGTAAGAAACGCGGTAATAATCAGTGGGCCGTAGATAATTCCAAGCACGCCGTAGACGCTTAAGCCACCGATAATAGACAAAAACACCAGTAAAGTGTGCATTTGTACCTGATCTCCAACCAGCTTTGGTTTCAAAAGGTACTCTACTGATAATGAGAGGATTAGATAAAAGATGAAGAGAAAGATACCGGCCGTGATTCGATCGTTGAAAGCGAGAATAATGGCGGCGGGAATCATCACTAATCCAATCCCGAAAATGGGCAGGAAGGCGAGTACCGCCATGATACATCCCCAGAGAATCGGTGAACTCAACCCCAGTATGGAGAAGATGGAACCACCAAGGATTCCTTGAATAATTCCGCAGATACCGTTTCCTTTCAGGATCGCACTGGCAATTTCTTCAAACTTGTCAACCAGGAGCCGATCTTCGTCATCAGGAAGTGGTGAGAGGCGAATGATGAAACTGACCAGTTTTGGCTGGTCGATCAGCAGGAAAAAGATCACCAGAATCATCATCGCAAAAAGAAAGAAGAACTGGGCAATATTGGCAGCCCAGGCGCTCGCCTGGTTATAAAGCATGAGTCCACCGGTTTTTACTACGTAGGAAAGCGACTCGGAGATTTGGGTCGGTTCAAAATCAAAGCCAACCTCGTTGAGGTATTCCTGGACATTTGCAACCAACGGACTTTCAGTTATAAAAACCTGTAGTTTAAGCCAGACCCGACTGTCTCGTCCCCAATGATACACGGTGAGCGCTTCGGTGGATAATGCACCGATAAAGAATACCAGGGGAATAAATACGATTGCAATAATCAGGAGACAGGTGAGCACCGATGACGGGCTGTCGGGCAACCATCTGCTGAAAAAGAGAAAAACTGGTCTGAACAGATTAGATAAAATGAATGAGAGGACCAGTATCGACCAGAAGGGGTAAAGGACTTTCCCCAGGAAGAAGAGCGAAATAAAGAAAACCAGCAGAAAATACCAGACTCTCATCGGATTCGGGTTGCCGTCGGGTCCGGTAGTAGGTGAGACTGGAAGCTCGCTCATGGTGGAATAATTTATACGTTTTGTTGTTGCTGATTCATAGTAATTGCATTTCGCCTGCCGGTCGAGTTATGCTGTGTGTCCGGTTCTCTAGGGGAAATTACTTTAGCCACCCTGGAATATAAGACGAACCGTTCACGATTAAAAGCAAAATAACAGTACAGTGGAGAAAGTATCATGTTGGGAGAGCTTGATATATCACTCGAAAAGGCAGGTGAGCTGAAGCAGAAGCCCGCTGATGACAATCTTGGCTTCGGACAGCATTTTTCAGACCATATGTTCCTGATGGAGTGGAGCCGGAAGCAGGGCTGGAATAATGCTCGAATCTGTCCCTACCACAAATTCGAGATGGATCCTGCCTCAACCGTGTTGCATTATGGTCAGGCGATTTTTGAAGGGCTCAAGGCGTATCGGGGAAAAGATGATCAGGTTTTTCTGTTTCGACCGGAAGACAATTTTACCCGGATGAACGAAGGTGCGGTACGCATGTCCATGCCGCGGATTCCTGTCGATAAAGTCATGCAGGCACTCAAAGCCTTGCTTTATCTGGACCGGGAGTGGATCCCAAAGGTTGAAGGAGCATCGCTCTATATCAGACCAACCCTGATAGGGGTAGACCAGTACCTGGGGTTGAAACCTGCGGACCAGTACCTGTTCTATATCATCCTCTGTCCCGTCGGTGCCTACTACGCCGAAGGCTTCAATCCCACCAAGATTTTTGTTTCCACCGACTATGTGCGGGCAGTCAAGGGTGGTGTTGGACATGTAAAAACCGCCGGTAATTATGCCGCTTCTCTATTGGCTTCTGAAGAAGCAAAAAAAGCAGGTTATACCCAGGTGCTCTGGCTAGATGCCTGTGAGCGTAAATATATCGAAGAGGTAGGTACTTCCAATATCTTCTTTGTCCTCGGCGACCAGGTAATTACCCCACCGCTGGGTGGCTCGATTTTACCGGGAATCACCAGGGATTCGGTACTGAAATTGGTGAGCAGCTGGGGCTATCAGGTTGAAGAGCGCCCGGTATCCATCGATGAAATACTCGAGTCAGCTGCTGACGGCCGCTTGAAAGAATCATTTGCCACTGGTACGGCGGCGGTTATCTCGCCTGTTGGCGAGCTCTTTTATAACAACCAGACCCACCTCATCAACAAAGGGGTGACAGGTGGTTTGTCCCAGCGTCTCTTTGATGAACTTCAGGCTATCCAGAATGGTGAACAGGAAGATTCTTTCAAATGGACGGTCAGGGTTGGGTAGCAGCCCGATCCACAAAGCCCAGAGCGATTAAAAATCACTTTTTTACAATAAGATAGCATCGTCAAAGGGGTTCTGAAAAAAAAAAACCGGAACCCCCTTGATTTTTGTTGAACCACTACTATATTTTGCCCTGTCTTAAATTTGGCCCGATTGTCGGGCGTGTCCGCAGGTTCGAGGGAGACCCCTAGTGGAAGGGCCTGTAATCTCAAAATATTGTATTTTTTTTGTAGGATAGGAGGAAACAATGAAAATTCGTCCATTAAATGATCGTATTCTCGTCCAGAGACTCGAAGAGGAAGAGAAGACAGCTGGTGGCATTATTATCCCTGACAGCGCCAAAGAGAAACCAGCTGAAGGTAAAGTCGTAGCGGTTGGCCCAGGAAAGCTCAGTGATTCCGGAGAGCGCGTAGCCCTGCAGGTAAAAGAGGGAGACGTTGTACTTTTCTCCAAGTATGGCGGAACCGATGTAAAGCTTGACGGCGAAAATTACCTGATCATGCGCGAAGACGACGTTCTTGGCGTTCTCGAAGGTTAATCGTGGTTTTGATAACCATTGTTTCAACCCGCACTCAAGGATAGTTTAAAAGATAGATAAACAGGAGAAAATCCAATGGCTGGAAAAGAGATTAAATATGGTGTGAAAGGACGCGAGTTGATTCTTGCTGGCGTAAACACCCTGGCAAACGCAGTGAAAGTTACCCTTGGTCCTAAAGGCCGAAACGTGCTGATCGAGAAATCTTTTGGTGCGCCAACCATCACCAAAGATGGTGTGACCGTTGCGAAAGAGATCGAAGTGTCTGACAAAATGGAAAACATGGGCGCCCAGATGGTCAAAGAAGTTGCCTCAAAGACTTCTGATGTCGCTGGTGATGGTACCACCACCGCCACCGTATTGGCCCAGGCAATTTACACCGAAGGTGCAAAACTTGTGGCAGCGGGCTCAAACCCGATGGAACTCAAGCGCGGCATCGACAAATCGGTAGACGTTGTTGTTCAGAAACTGCAGGAAATCGCAACCCCGACCAAAGAGCAGAAAGAAATTGCTCAGGTTGGTACCATTTCAGCCAATAGCGATGAGACCATCGGCAACATCATTGCCGAGGCCATGGACAAGGTTGGTAAAGAAGGCGTTATTACGGTAGAGGAAGCAAAATCCATGGAAACAACCCTGGACGTGGTTGAAGGTATGCAGTTTGATCGCGGCTATCTCTCTCCTTACTTCGTGACCGATCCGGATCGTATGGAAGTTAGCATGGAAGATCCTTACCTGCTGCTGGTAGAGAAAAAAGTCTCCAACATGAAAGACCTGCTGCCGGTACTGGAATCAGTAGCCAAAATGGGCAAAGGACTGTTCATCATCGCTGAAGATGTTGATGGTGAAGCACTGGCTACCCTCGTGGTCAACAAGCTTCGTGGTACCCTCAATGTCGCAGCAGTAAAAGCACCCGGTTTTGGTGATAGAAGAAAAGCAATGCTCGAAGATATCGCGATTCTCACCGGTGGCCAGGTGATCACCGAAGATCTTGGCATCAAGCTTGAGAACGTGACCATTAATGATCTCGGAACCGCCAAGCGTGTGGTTGTAGACAAAGACAACACCACCATTGTAGACGGTGCCGGAGACAAAGATAAACTGAGCGCCCGCGTCAAGCAGATCCGTACCCAGATTGAAGACACCACCTCCGATTACGATCGTGAGAAACTGCAGGAACGTCTTGCCAAGCTGATCGGCGGCGTTGCAGTAATTAATGTTGGTGCCGCAACCGAGATCGAGATGAAAGAGAAGAAAGCACGTGTTGAAGATGCCCTGAACGCAACCCGTGCAGCGGTAGAAGAAGGAGTGGTTCCCGGTGGTGGCGTAGCATACATTCGCTGCCTCGAAGCCCTGGCTGCTCTTGAGCTTGACGGCGAGCAGGGACTTGGCAAGAACATCCTGCTTCGCGCACTCGAAGAGCCGGTACGCCAGATCGCCAACAACGCTGGTCGTGAGGGCTCCGTAATTGTTGATCAGGTGAAAAACCTCGAAGGTGCAAATGGCTTTAACGCTGCGACCGAAGAGTATGAAGATCTGATCGCAGCCGGTGTCATTGATCCTGCGAAAGTAACCCGCACCGCACTCCAGAACGCGGCCTCTGTTTCCGGTATGCTGCTGACCACCGAATGTGTGATCGCAGAAGTACCTGAAGACAAAGATGCCGGCGCGATGGGCGGTATGCCTCCAGGTGGTATGGGCGGTATGGGCGGCATGGGCGGCATGGGCGGCATGATGTAAGCGACCCATTTCCATCAGTCCCACGGAAGTGATAAGGGGGGAGTTGCTCGTCAACTCTCCCCTTTTTTGTGCATTTCTTACTGAGACATCTGAGAGTTCCTGTGGATAGTGGATTGGAGGCTTAAAGCCACCAATTTTTTATTGACACGACCAGGTGAATAAGGTATCTATTGTGTCCTTCACAGCAACGGCGATGTAGCTCAGATGGTTAGAGCATACGGCTCATATCCGTAGTGTCCGGGGTTCGATTCCCTGCATCGCCACCAGCAGCTCAATGACTCTATTTCGGTAGAATCATTTTTATATTATATAGCAACCCACTTGAAGCTTCGCTTTGAGTGGGTTTTTTTGTTGGTTGTTCAAATAGCAGCAAGTGGCCAGGAGAACCTCATGCTGCTCCTTTTTTCTTGTTCATAAAACAACAAAGTTCCAGAAGCTTGACCATGATACTCGCTTTTGCTAGAGTTTAAGCTGGAACGTTGGTAAATGATTGTGCGTAAACGAGAAATAGGGATTCAGCTGATAGTTAACTATGCATTTTTCAACCAAAGTAATTGATGGCATAACCTGTGTAGAGTTCGAAAAATGTCCGAGCTTGGAGGACGCCAAGGCAAGCCTGGGGCACCTTAAGGAGTTGGATATCTACAAGAACAGACTCTTTATCCTCCACACCGGCTTTATCTTATCGAACATTGAGACGCAGGAACTGGCAGCATTCAGCAGAAATCTCTTCCGTGAACCGTGCAGGGCTGCAGTGGTTGCTCCAAATGATCTGGCATTTGGCACCTGTCGGATGCTGCAAGCGTACCGGTCAGACAGCATTACGAGCTTTCAGGTGTTTCGCGATTACCAATCCGCCGCTGACTGGATGGGAACACCCTTATTATAAATGGTGGTTACCTGGAATTATGAGATCTTTTTCAACCAGGTTCACGGCGAGTATATCCATACCTTTCTCGATCTGTTCAAGCGTAAGGTTGCCATAACCGATTAAGAGTTTGTCCCGATGTTCATCGGGATTCATGCAATGAGACCAAACACCATAGAATTTGGCCCCGGCCTGTTCCACCCGGTCCAGTAGTTCCTGGGTAAAACGTCTGTCGGGAAACCGGGCCACCAGGTGCAGACCGCTGTTGCTGCCGAGAATTTCCACCTGATCCCCAAAGTGATACTGCAAAGCCTGTTCCACCGCCTTTCGCCGCTGCAGGTAGTGCTTCCTCATTTTCACAACATGCTTGAGATAGTCGCCATTCTTGATGAATGCAGCCAGCGCCAGCTGACTGGTCACTTCATTATGCAGATCCATCTGCCATTTGCGGCTTCTCCCCCCTGAGATCAGCTCTGCGGGCAAAACGATATAACCGATGCGAATGGCAGGGCAGAGGGTTTTCGAAAACGTTCCGATATAGACCACCCGTGAAGGGGCCAGACCATGCAACGAACTGATGGGGGGACCATCAAAGCGGAACTCGCTGTCGTAATCATCTTCGATCACATAACTGTTTTTCTGCTCCGCATAGCAAAGCAGCTCGATCCGCCTTTGGATGGGCAGGGTGGCGCCCATGGGGAATTGGTGGGAGGGTGTCACATAGATACAAACCGGTGTGATCTGTTCTGGCAGCTCTGCGGTTTTCATGCCCAGATTATCAACACCAACAGGATGAATTTCTCCCCCCTGATTGGCGACAATTTCCTTGATATCATAAGTAAGCGGATCTTCGACGACAACTTGTTTACCGTCCTGTCGGAGCAGGAGTGAACAGGTCAGGCCGATTGCCTGGGTGGTCCCCGCAGTAATAATTACCTGGTCGGGATGACAGTCAACCTCTCGCTGGGTTACCACGTACTCACAAATAGCTTCACGCAGTTCCATTCTCCCTTCCGGGTGGCCATATGCCAGAATATCAACGGGTGAGGTGTCAAGTGCTGTACGTATATTGCTGAGCCATTTTCGACGGGGAAACAGGCTCAACTCTGGAGTGCCTGCCCGGAAATTGATGATATGCTTTGGTGCGCCATACCCCATGTTGACTGCTCGCACCCGGGGTGCTGGTAAATCCGTTTTGGTATGGTACTGGGCACCCGTGGCAATAAAGGTTCCGGCACCTTTACGAGTTTGTAAAAACCCTTCCGCATGCAGCAGATCATAAGCTTCCAGTACCACATTTCGCGATATATGTAATTGTTTTGCCAGTTCCCGACTTGAGGGTAGTTTGCTGCCGGCGCCCAGTTTGCCATTGAGTACCGCCTGACGAAACTGGTGGTAAATCTGCCTGATCATCGGCACATCCGACTTTTTATCTACACTGACCCAGAGCATCACATTCCTCCATATTATAAAAGTGGCACCATGAGAAAGGTGTAAATGTGGATCTACCATGAACCAATTTTTCCTGCTAGCTTCTTTTGAACCAATATCACAGGAGGATGAAATGAATTCGTATCTAACCAGTAGAAAAAATCGCTTGATCACTGTTTTAAAGTTGGTTCTGGCCATGGCGTTGGCTGGTAGTTCGGTTGTTGCCGGTAAAATACTAGTCAGCTCAATGCCCGTTTTTCTCTCCACCTTTTTCACCCTGCTGGTGGCGCTGCTTTGCCTGCTGCCGTTTATGCGGGGTAAAATGGCTGAGGTAAAACAGTTGAGTGGTCGCCAGTGGGTTTATCTCTTTCTTCAGGGACTCTGCGGTATCGTGCTTTTTCGGGTTTTTACGCTCTATGGTTTGAAATACACCGGCGCCTTGCAGGCAGGAGTGATCACTGGAACGACCCCTGCGGTGCTTGCCGCGCTCTCGTTTTATATGCTCAAGGAACCGATCTCGCGAGGCTCTGCGGTTGGAGTTGCGTGTGCAGTGGCAGGTTGTATCCTGGTAAACCAGGGAGGTACTGATCACGTTTCAACCCATTATCTGTTGGGAGGAATGCTGGTGATGCTGGCGGTAATCAGTGAGTCGCTCTTTACGATATTTCGTAAACGAATTGCCGACTCTGTATCAGCTATAGTAAACACGACGGTACTGATATTCTGCAGTCTGGTGATTCTGCTTATACCGGCCACAATAGAAGGCATACATTATGCTCGTGTTCCTGGTTTTCATGATATTCTTGTCATTCTCTACTATGGAGTCTTCGCTACGGTCATCGCCTATTTGCTCTGGACCTCTGCTGTTGGTCAGGTGGACGGGGCAACCGCTGGAGCGGCCACGGCAGCAATGCCGGCCAGCGCGGTTCTGCTGGCGGCGCTGCTGCTCAATGAGCCACTCGGGTTAAAACATTTCGGTGGTTTTATGTTGGTAGTAGCAGGGATCCTAACCACCTCCTGTTGGCCCGCTGCCCAATCATTGAACAGTGTGATAAAACCAAACTCTGATGATCGAATTCCCGAATCGCCTCAAGTCCTAACAAAATAGTTGTCTTGTGCTCAACGTCAGATGCCAGAATTTGAGTAGCATTTAAGTAAGTGTGATCCGATCATGTTCTACAATGATTAGAAAACGCAAAAACACCTTTGTCTGTTCAGATGGCTGTGGTACCCTTGATGCATAACCATTCGAAAATGAACTAAAGTTTAGAAATCGAAGAGGAGATGTGCGTCCACTCGTGGGCAAATTCTGGCACTTCTGATGAGATGAAACTACCGTTTCAAAAATATCTCCCTGCGGATCCGCAGAATATCACCTATCGGTTGGCCTTTCTTACCTTCATGGTTGCGGCAATACTGGGCTGTTTGATCCTCCTGTCTATCTGGGCCGGAAATACCCTGGCCATGATCACGACTATTGCCCGTTTTGAGCGCACGCACACCGTTTCCCGCCTGGAGGCAAAGGTTTCCCTGTTACAATATTTGGAGTCAAGAGACCTCACTGCCAAAAAGAATTTTTATCGGAGCATGGGCGCGACACAATCGTACAACAAGGTGTTCAGTCGCTTGCTGGAGCTGAGAGAAACAAAATCAAGGGATGAATTTGCCTCAATACTTTTGAATACCTACGCTGAAGCTGATGAACATACCTCCCGCGTAATCGTGAACCGAATCGGGATGCTCCATTGGCACCCAATCGTCAAGGAACTGGTGGAATATGCGCACAAAGCAAATATTGAAGGCGAGCATATCATAACCCTGGCGACCCGGGTTATGGCCGAACGCGACCCCACGGTACAAAAGACGATCATGGCCCAGATACAACAGGCGGAGAATAAATTTATCGAATATGAGCACTCATTCTCCCGGCGCTGTAGTGACCTGGCCGATATCATTTCCCAATATGTCAGTTATATTTCGCTGGTAATTTTGATTCTTTCTGTCGGCTTCACCGGTCTGGTCAGTTATCTGATTGCCTATGCTCTGTTACGTCAGGCTGCAGATTATTCCAAGGAACTTGAAAAGAGTCGGGAGCGTCTGGCCCTGGTCATCAAAGGGTCCAGCGATGCACCGTGGGACTGGAACATGATCAGCGGTGAAATCTACTATTCTCCCCAGTGGTATAAACAACTTGGTTACACCCCCAATGATATTTTGAATCAGGCGGAACTCTGGAAACAGATCATCCATCCCGATGACTACGATATGGCCAACGACGTGTTGGAGGTCGCCCTTACCAGTGGGTTTGAGAGTTATGAGGTCGAATACCGACTGCAACACAAAGACGGGCACTATATCCCGCTGCTCTCCCGTGGATTTATCTCCAGAGATGAGTCTGATCGTCCGATCCGTATTACCGGTACCAATATGGATCTGAGCGAGCGCAAAAAAATGGAAGAAGAATTGCGGAAGAATGTAGAGTTTCTGGACAAGGTGATCGAGAGTGCTGCGCTTAGCACCTGGATCTCTGATGAACAGGGTACGGCCATTCGCGCCAATCCTGCCTGCCTGAAATTCTTTGGTGCCACTGAAGAGGAGATAATCGGGAAATATAATATGCTCCAGGATTCGGTGATCAGGAAAAAGGGGTTGATGGCAGAGGTTGAGAAGGTTTTTGAAACTGGTGAGCCAGCTAATATCGTCATCAATTATGACTTTGGTGCGGTGGATCATGTTGAGGTCAAAAACGCTGCGCGCAAGGTGGTAAACACCATTTTCACTCCGATCAAGAATAGTGAAGGAACGATCACCAACGTTATTGTGCAGTCTATCGACCTTACCGAAATAAGGAAAATTGAAAAAGAACTCCTCCAGTCTCGAAAGATGGAGTCAATAGGTAATCTTGCTGGTGGTATTGCCCATGATTTCAATAATATATTGTCTGCCATACTTGGCTTCACTGAGCTAGCCATGGAGGATTCCGAGGTCGGAAGCACCCAGTATGACAGTATGAAAGAGGTTTATGTTGCCGGCAAACGAGCAAAAGAGCTGGTCAACCAGATCCTGGTATTTGCCCGACAGACCGACGATGAGAAGGTACCGGTTCGAGTGGATCGAGTGATACGCGATACCCTAAAACTGCTTCGGCCGTCTACACCGACCACTATCGATATTGTACCAACTATAAAAAGCGCTGTTTCGGTGTATGCAAACCCATCGCAGTTACAGCAGGTTGTCATGAACTTGTGCACCAATGCGGTGCATGCAATGCAGAAGGATGGAGGGGTGCTTGAAATACGTCTGCAAGATCTTTCAGCAGAGGAGGCCGCTCCATTGCAAGAGGACGAAGCACAGTCGGTCAGGTACGTGGAGTTAACGGTTGCCGATACAGGAACCGGTATCGGACCGGACATTCTCGAGTCTATTTTTGAACCGTACTTTACCACCAAAGGTGTTGGTGAAGGCACCGGAATGGGGTTGGCGATGGTTAAATCCATTGTTGAAGGGTGCAAAGGTAAGATAACCGTAAAAAGCGAGCTGGCGAAATACACCTCATTTACCATCCAACTGCCAATTACTGAAGGACAGACCGTACAGGAGGTGCAAAGCCCGGTTACGGACATCAGTGGCACGGAACATATCCTGATTGTCGACGACGAGCCTGCTATTGTCAGGATGGCTGAGAAATTGCTGCGTGGTCTTGGCTACCAGGTGACGACTGCTGATGGCAGTCTTGAGGCCCTTGCACTTTTTCAGAAAAATGTACAGGAGATTGATCTGGTTATAACCGATATGACCATGCCCGTCATGACCGGTGATGTTTTGGCCATGGAGATTCGCAAAATCGATCAAGCGATACCGATCGTACTCTGTACCGGCTTCAGTGAAAAAATCAGCGAGGAGGAAGCGTTATCGATTGGAATTGATGCGTTTGTCCTTAAGCCTTTCTCAAAAGCTGAGCTATCGGGAAAGGTCAGGTTGGCGCTGGATAAGCAGATATGATAATTTTGCTTGAGCGCTTTTTCCTGGACGGTTTCCGCTGCTACACGGATAGTGAGAAGTTGGATCTTTCCTAAGTAAAAGCCATACCAGGTAGTTAGCTGGCACTTTTCTGGATAGTCCAGAGAATCTAATCTGGTACGAATGGACACCTCTTCAATGTCATTATCTTGAAGAGTGGTTTGGAAAACAAATCAGGCAGTGATCCAAAGTTACGAGCGATACTTGTTCCTTGCTACCTGGGCTAGGGATTCGATCGATAAATTGGCCACTGCAACCTGATCGGTAAGCAGATTGTCAGAGTCCTTGCTTAAGTCGAAAGATGCAAGAAACTCGGCATCATGTTGTTCGCTATGCAGTGACTTGATCCGTTTTGTATAGGTGCGTTTGCCGGTTAAGCGAAACTGGTAATACTTGTTACCATCTATGTAAAAACCCATGTATCCGTTTTCTTCGTCCGGCAATTGTTTGAGTTGAATAAGGTGCATAATTCCCCCCAAATGAATAGTGTATGTACAAGGTTGGTAAAGCGGCGAAACAGTGCCTGACAATAAGGATTATATGTTCAGATTTGGTTAAGATCAAGTAAGGCGGTGCTTTTTTTGCATTAGACGGATCATGTCATCACCGGGTTAACAATAGTAATAAACTGTACTCATTGAATAATTTACGATCTTCATTTTTTCGTTTTTAGAACACTATCCCACAGTTCTCAGTGCTGATCTGCCGCCATCTACGCTGATAATCTGACCGGTTATCCATGAAGCTTCGGGGGAGAGTAGGTAGGTGGTCAGTTCAGCGATATCTGATGGGCTTCCGAGTCTCTTAAGAGCATGGGATTGTTTGATTGCAGTCGCCGTCTTTTCATTGGCCAGCAGCGGGGCAGCCAGTTCTGTTTCAACGAGTGAAGGTGCTATTGCATTTACCCGGATATGTGGTGAAAGTTCAGCGGCCAGCGAAAGCGTCAGGCCGTTGATCGCCGCCTTGGCCATGCCGATTGAACTATGAAAGGTAAAACCCTGCAATGCGGCAACACTGGAAAAAAAACAACCGTCGCCCCTGTCTTATTCTTCTTAAGCCTTGTTGCAGCAGCCTGAACGGCCAGCGCTGCGCCCATCGCGTTTACTTTAAAATCGTTGAGGAAGTCTTCCGTTTGTAACCGGCGCAGACTACCAAGGTTGATCGTTCCCACGCCGTATACAACTCCGGCAAGATCCCCCTCGCAGTCATCCATCACCCTGCCAAAGAGTTCTGGATCCAGAACATCTCCAACAGTGTATGAGCCATTGCATTCGGCGGCGATGGAGGCAAGGCTTTCGGCGGTGCGCCCAACCAGATGCACCGCAGCGCCTTTATTGGTTAAGGAGCGGCAGACCGCCGATCCGATTCCACCCGATCCGCCATAAACGATTACCGTACCATTCATGAATTTTCTCCTGTAGGAGTAAGTGGCCTGTGCTCTGCATCGCAGTGCAGGCCTTATTATAATAGCGCTTTGATATCTTCTTCCATTTCTTCCGGGGTGACCGATGGCGCGAAACGTTGTTTTACCGTGCCATCACGGTCAATCAGGAATTTCGTGAAATTCCATGAAATGTCGCCGCTTTTCTTTACCCCCGGGTGCTTTCGTTTGAGATAAGAGTAAAGTGGATGTGTTCCTTTACCATTTACCTCAATCTTGGCAAACATCGGAAAAGTGACCCCGTAGTTAAGCCGACAGAATGATTTGATTTCTGCTTCTGTTCCCGGTTCTTGATTACCGAATTGATTACAGGGAAATCCGAAAATGACCAGCCCCTGGTCCTGATATTTTTTGTAAAGTGCTTCCAATCCGTCATATTGATCGGTGAAGCCACATTTACTCGCCACGTTGACGATTAGCTTGACCGAGCCCTGGTAGGTTGACAGTTGCTGTTGTTCACCATCAATGGTCGTGACAGTGAAAGAATATATTTCAGCCATATCTGCTCCTTTGGCGTAAATGGGTGTTAAACACAATAGAAAAATCAGAAATGTTCGTATTATCACAATGAAACTCCTTATTATGCATAGACATTGTATGTCATATGTGTGACACTTAAAGAATCAATTACACAGCGATATGGTTTCAATGTGTGCATGATGAGTGCTAAACTCAAGGAAGACAAGGGAGAAAAACAACTCAAACAGATAGGTATGGTGGTTTGATCATGCGATTTGTCAGATAATTCCGTTTGGGAGGCGAATATGTTTAAAAGACAAGGCGTTGTCTTACTGTTGCTGACACTCTTGTTGTTCGGTGCGCAGAGTGTGTGGGGGGCAGCATCTCAAAGTCAGCAGATTGACTGGCTGGATATGGGGAAAGGTCTGTTTGGTGGACTCGCCCTGTTTCTTTTCGGCATGGAGATGATGTCAAGCGCCCTGAAATCGGCTCTTGGCTCCCAGATGAAGATGCTGTTGGGGAAGTTAACTTCAAACCGTTTCAGTGCGATACTCACCGGTACTTTTGTCACTGCGGTTGTGCAATCATCATCGGTAACCACCGTGCTTGTCGTTGGTTTTGTCTCAGCCGGCATGATGAGTATGGCGCAATCGGTCGGGGTGATCATGGGAGCCAATATTGGTACCACAGTGACTGCCCAGATTGTCGCCTTCAAGGTTGAGGAAGCCGCTCTCTGGATGATTGCCGTCGGCTTTTTGATGTTTTTTGTGTCAAAGCGCGAAAACATGAAACATTACGGCAGTATGCTGATGGGCCTTGGCCTGATCTTCTATGGCATGGGGTTGATGGGGCAGGCCATGTACCCGCTGAGGAGTTATCCGCCGTTTCTCGATCTGATGGCCCGAATGGCTAACCCCGTTTTCGCGATTGCGGTAGCAGCAGGTTTTACGGCGCTGGTCCAGTCTTCCTCAGCCACTACCGCTTTGGTGATTACCATGGCCGGGCAGGGGCTGATTACGCTTGAGGCGGGAATTGCGCTTGCCTTTGGCTCGAATATCGGGACCTGTGTCACCGCCCTGCTGGCAAGTCTGGGCAAGCCTCGCGAGGCTGTACGGGTAGCCGCGGTTCATGTGGTATTTAACATTGCCGGGGTGTTGATCTGGTTGCCGTTCATCGCTCTACTAGCAGGCTGGGTAACCTCAATTTCACCCACCCATGCCGGTCTATCCGGTACCGCCCGCCTTGCTGCAGAGGTGCCGCGTCAGATAGCCAACGCGCACACTATTTTTAATGTCGCCAACACACTCATCTTCATTGCTTTCACAACCCAGATCGGCAGACTGGTGCAGCGGTTGATACCAGAGAAATCCGAACCGGATCGTGTCATTATTAAACCCGAATTTCTTAACGATGCACTTCTAAAGACCCCTTCGCTGGCATTACAGGGTGTCCAACTTGAAATTGCCCGAATGAGTGCGCTGGTTTCTGCTATGTTTGACAGCCTGCAGTCTGCGATCATGGCTGGTGATCGCAATGAATTGGCTGAAGTCAAGCGCCGGGATGACCGGGTGGATGTACTCCAGGGTGAGATACTCAGGTATCTGGCAGCACTGCGTAAGCAGGAACTCTCTGATACCGAGGGAAAAGATATCGCATTGTTTATGCGGGCTGTTGACCTGTTAGAGAGTATCGGCGATGTTATAGAAACTGAATTGGTTAATATCGGTTACCGAGTTATCGATGGTGAACTCAATGCGAGTGAGTCTCAGAGAAAACGTGTTAAACATATCGGTGACCGATTATTTGAAGCCATGAATGTCATGACCATTGCGTTAAAAGATCTTGATCAGAATGCCGCCCAGGAAATCCTCTATATGAAGCAGGATATTGATCAGCTGCTTGCCGATGCCATGGAGGCACAGACAGACGCCCTTGCACAATCCGAAGTTAATGTGGCTGAGACGCGAATGGAGATGAACCTGCTGAACAGCCTCAAGCAGATACAGACGTACATCAAACGGATTGCCCGTCTGATGTTGCCAGAGGAGATTCAAAAAGGTCAGAGAAGGTAGGGCTTGAAAAACCCGGTCACCTTTGAGAGAACCCTAAGAGTTAGTGGGTTGAGCGCTTTCGGCTCAACCCACTATAAGAGCCTGTCAATTGATATAATTAACTCAATCAGGCAAGATCAAATCGATCGAGGTTCATAACCTTGTTCCAGGCTGTCACAAAGTCACTGACAAAGGTCTCCTTGGCGTCATCAGCAGCATAAACTTCGGCCAGTGCACGGAGCTCTGAATTTGACCCGAAAATCAGATCCACCCGGGTTGCGCTCCATTTTACCTCACCACTTTTTCTGTCACTCCCTTCAAAATAGCCTTCCTGACCGTCCACAGGTTTCCAAACGGTACCCATATCCAGCAAGTTGGTAAAAAAGTCGGTTGATAATACACCTGGCCGGTCAGTGAATACGCCGCGATTGGAACCATCGGCATTGATACCAATTACTCGTAGTCCACCCAGCAGCACGGTCA
>QZLB01000219.1 GCA_004796425.1 Desulfobulbaceae bacterium
AAAGCAGGTGCGAAACCCGCCTCAAAAGGACCGCGGCAAACTACTTGATTACCAGGGCCTTGTCAATAGGTTTTCGGTAAAAATTAAAAAAATATTAGCCTGTGGTTGCAGCAGTTGCTATCTTGTTACAAACATGGCACAAATGCATTCGATGGACGCTATTAAAAAGATTATTAAAAAACGCTTTACTCCCTTATGAATAATAAACAAGCAAAGCTTCGTTCTCTGCCAAAAGTTGATGAGAGTTTGGCCTTACTGAAATCGTACCCTGAAATTAAGACGATACCCGCGAGCCTTATGAAAAAGGCGGTACGGGAAATCATTGATTTATTGCGCCAGAAGGTACTGCAGGATGAGAGTATTGACCTTCCCGAGGATAATGATGAATGGGCCGCACTTTTTTTGCAGAAACTTCAAGAACTCAATCGGGATAATTATCGACGGGTGATAAATGGCACCGGGATCGTTGTTCATACAAACCTTGGACGATCCCTGCTGTCACAATCATCGGTAGATAAGCTTGTTGATGGTGCGATGCACTACACCAACCTCGAATTCGACCTAGTGAGTGGCAAAAGAGGCAGCAGGTACTCACTGGTCGAATCGATTATCTGTGATATCACCGGAGCTGAGGCCGCACTTGTCGTTAATAACAATGCTGCTGCGGTGTTCATTGCTCTTGAGACACTCGCCTCCGGTGGTGAAGCAATTGTCTCACGGGGACAGCTCGTAGAAATCGGAGGATCCTTTCGAATTCCAGATATCATGGCAAAGAGCGGGGCGCAGATGGTCGAGATTGGTGCTACGAACCGAACACATCTCTATGATTACGAGAATGCGATCACAGAAAAGACAAACATGCTCCTGAGAGTTCATACCTCTAATTTCCGCCAGATTGGTTTTACCTCCGATGTGAGTGCTACTGAGTTGGTTGAACTTGCCCATAAGCACGATCTCCTGGTTATGGAGGATCTGGGCAGCGGTTCGGTTATCGATATGTCTCGATTTGGCTTGCCAGTTGAACCCAGGGTGCAGGATATCATTAATGCAGGAGTAGATGTTGTAACGTTCAGTGGAGATAAATTATTGGGAGGACCACAAGCGGGTATTATTGTTGGGAAGAAAGTCCATATTGACCGGATCAAGAAAAATCCACTGAATCGAGCAATGCGTATTGATAAGTTTACCCTTGCAACCCTTGAGAGTACATTCCGCAGCTATTATGACATTGAAAGGGCATGTGAAGATATACCAACGTTGAGAATGATAAGTGATGCCCCCGAAACAATCAAAAAACGTGCACAACGATTTCTCAGACGATTTAAAAAGAAGTATCAACGTGCGATGGCAGTGAAAGTAGCTGATACCGCTTCGATGGTTGGCGGAGGAGCGCTGCCGGAATATATGCTGAAAAGCTCAGCAGTTGAGTTTATACCTGAAAGTGGTCAGGTCACCCATCTTGAAAGACGACTTCGGGCTCTTGATATCCCTATTATCGGCAGAATTGAAAATGACAAATTTCTCATTGATTTTCGAACGGTCCAGGATCACGAATGTCTAGAGGTTGCTGACATAATGGCCGAGTGTTTGAATTCGTTTAGCTGATCATGGGAGCCGATATATTCCCTTACCAGGGGGAAGTAACAGAACTCACTCAGACTGATTTTTATCTGTTTGATCTACAGTTTAAAGACATCCTGAAACAACTTATTCCGACCTCCCAGCAGGTCACGTTTTTTTCAAAAAAACAGTTAGCTGCACCATTGTCCCCCAATGCTGATTCTTATATCAGGGAGATTTCTCAGAAATCGAATCTGGGGCAAAAAGCGACACGGATTGATGAGCGATCTCTTTTATTGCCATTACGTGAGATCGGCGATAATGGCTCCGTGGCGATAGTATCGGGCATCGATCCGGTCATTGTTTCAAAAAGTGCAGATGAATGGCTTGCGCAGTTGGAAGGCGAAGCAATAGAGGAGTTCTTACATCTCAGACATTTTTTTACCGACTCATCGAGCGGCTTGTATAATACACGTTTGCTCAATCAATTTCTTCACTCAGGTTTGACTCCTGCTGATTCACACCTCTTGACTATTGAATTATTTGGTTCGTTTAGAACGGCCAAAGACGCTTTCAGTCATATTGAACAAACCGTCACTAATCTGCATGATTTTAATCGCAATGGATTTCCACTCTTCCATTTGGGTAATGGCGTATTTGCACTACTCGCCCTGCAAGTGAAACACGAAAACGTCAACAAAATGTGCAGCGCTCTCATTAATTTTTTCAAGAACAGGAATTATCGAAGAGCCCACTGCGGTTTCAGTTCTTTTGGCCAAACCACCGAAGATCAATCACCAGATTCTATGTCAGGGCAGATGAAAACGCTGCAGGAAGCGTTCAAAGCCCTGCACATAGCATGCAAGAGAGGTCCCTTTGCCTTTTGTGATTATGACTTGATTGCAAACCCAGCCCGGTCAAAACTTGACCCTGAAGATCGATCAACCATCTCCAGGCTGCAGTATCGATGGAGATCGTTACATTCCTTCAACCTGATACTGATAAAGCCTGCGTATCGCTCCGTCGAGGAGGTGAAAGGAGCATTGGCCAGAGCCCTTGATGGTGAAAACGTGGTTTTTGGAAAACATGGTGCTTATATAATCCGATCAGACGAAGCATTAAACCAAAGCCTGCGATGGGCACGCGATCTGGTGAAATCTCTTGCAGAATCTGCCGCTTTTCCTGTCATGGTCTCTGGTGGGGTTTCCACATACCCTTACATGAAGATGTCCAAATCGGATAGTGCATTGAACAGCCTCAAGGCTACCATTCATGCGTCCTTCTTTGGCGTTGGGAATTGTGTGGTTTTTGACGAAGTGTCGCAAAACATCGCCGGTGATATTTACTTTGAAGAAGGTGATTTTAACCGTGCCATCAAACAATACCGACTCGGATTGGAAATAAACGCCGTGGACCCTAATCTTCTCAATAGTCTTGGGGTGAGTTATGCGCTCATGAACAAGAAGAAACGGGCTCAGCAAACTTTTGATCTGGTTCTCAAGCGTGACCCCGCAAATATCATGGCCCTCTATAACAGGGCGCTTGGCCTGTTTGTCGACAGTCAATACCGGGAAGCATTGTGCATTTTCAAGAGAATCGGTCCGTTGCTCGAACAGGACAAAGATTCGCTCATTAAATCAGACGAGCTCGATTATTTTGTTGGGATCTGCACTTTTCACAACGGCAGCTACAAGATTGCCCGAAGTTTGCTTGTCAACAGCTACGATTCAAAATCTGCACTGATTGAAAAAGGCAGGTGCAGCCGTTCCGTCGGTGTTTGTTTTTATCATGAGAATAAACTTGAATCAGCCGCGACCTGGCTGCAGCGAGCACTGTCTCATGACAAAAATGATGCGTTGAGCTTGAGCCTGTTAGGTGATATCTACATCAGGACCGACCAGGGATATTTGATAGGTCTGCGGTTGCTTGAAAAAAGTATTGAGATTGCCGGGGACTTGAGTGATTACCTGTTTAGATATGGTCAGGGATTAAGCAGCGGTGGTCTTTATACCGAAGCCATTGCCGCTTTTTCCCGTTGCTTGCGAAGCAGTAAACAGAAAAACCAGGTGTATATAGACTTGTCATTTGCCTATAGTCAGGTAAAGAATATAAAAAAAGCTCAGTTTTACCTCGCAAAAGTAGACCCAAAAGTACGAAACTCAAAAGAGTCGAAAGAGAAAATCAGGCGTATAAATATTTTTTTAAAAAAGGGATGAACAAACATGGAATTTGACGAACGAAGAAAAATCAAAAGAGATCCGAAGTATATGCTTGATAATTCGATTATTGGTGATTCCTGGCGGATGTTCAGGATCATGGCTGAGTTTGTCGACGGTTTTGATGCCATGTCAGCAGTAGATATTCCAGCAGTGACCATTTACGGTTCAGCACGGACCGCGCCAGAACACAAATGGTATAAGACTGCAGAAAAAATAGCCTATGGGCTGGCAGAGTCAAATTATGCAGTAGTTACGGGTGGTGGTCCTGGAATCATGGAGGCGGCCAATAAAGGAGCGGCTGAAGCGAACGGAATTTCCATTGGTCTGAACATTACGCTCCCCCATGAACAGGTTCCCAATCCACATGCCAATTTTCCTTTGAATTTCAAGTATTTTTTTGTTAGAAAAGTAATGTTAATGAAGTATTCCTCCGCATTTATCTGCATGCCGGGTGGATTTGGTTCGATGGACGAACTATTCGAATCTTTGACGCTTATACAGACCGAGCGTGTAAAACCCTTTCCAATAATACTGGTGGGTAGTTCTTTCTGGACTGGACTTGTGGAGTGGATAAAAGATACAATGCTTGCGAACGGAACAATTAGCAGTGAGGATCTGGATCTGTTTACCATTATCGATGACAGTGATGAAGTCGTTGAATATATAAAAAAGAAGGTACCAGCTCAATTGGGAGTGTGAAACGTTTCGCAGAACCAACATCGATGGAACCGTGTAGTCAAAAGATACCAACAGATTGACTTGAGATGAGGAGAGAAAATGGCACAGATTGATGCTTTTTTTAAGCTTATGAATGATGAAGGTGCCTCTGACCTTCACATGGTTGCTGATCAGCAACCGGTCCTCCGGATTCGCGGTGACATGGAGCGGGTTAAGTTCAAGAAAATGGGCAATGACGAGCTCAAAGCGATGCTTTATGAGATTTGTCCAGAAGATAAGATCAAACTTTTCGAAGAAACGGGCGACATCGATTTTGGTTACGAAATCCCGGGACTTGCCAGATACCGTTGCAATTTTTTTCAACAGAAATATGGCATTGGTGCGGTGTTCAGGGAAATTCCCAGTGATATTATGACCTGTGAGCAACTGGGGCTACCCAAAGTTATTTCCCGACTTGCGCATTTGCCCAAAGGTCTGGTTCTGGTAACGGGACCAACCGGTTCCGGTAAATCAACAACACTTGCAGCAATTGTTGATGAAGCCAATAAGACTAGAAAAGATCATATCCTGACCATTGAGGATCCGATAGAATTTGTTCATCGAAGCCAGAAATGTGTCATCAACCACCGGGAAGTTGGTACTCATACGAAAGGTTTTTCTCAGGCACTCAGGGGTGCGCTTCGTGAAGACCCCGACATAATTCTGGTTGGTGAGATGCGTGATCTGGAAACCATTTCCCTGGCCATGGAAGCGGCCATGACCGGTCACCTGGTTTTTGGTACCTTGCATACTTTGAACGCAATGAAAACGGTTGACCGCGTAATTGAAATTTTTCCTGCCACTCAGCAGGGGCAGGTTCGATCAACGCTTGCCGACGCACTTAAAGCTGTGGTATCCCAGACACTATTCAAGCGAACAGATGTAAAAGGCAGATGTGCAGCCTTGGAAATTTTGATCGCCACACCGGCAGTCAGGAACCTTATCCGAGAAGGTAAAACCTATCAGATCCTCTCAGCCATGCAGACCGGTAAGAAATACGGTATGCAAACGATGGATGATGCTATCATGGCATATCTTGAGAAGAAACAGGTTAGTGCCGATGATGCCTATTCTAATTCGATTGAAAAAGCCAGGTTCTTGAAATACCTGAGAAAACCACCTTCAGACTTTACTGAAGTCTAGTAGATCGTTGGTTCAACCATCTCAAACAGTTTGCCGTTACTAGAATCAGCACCGGATTGCCAGCGGTATACAATGGTACCATGTTGAGCAGTTGTGAATACAGGAATACCAAGCTGAGCGGCATATTGTTCTGTGCGCAGAGTTTTCCCTCCTTTTAAATCGCTTAGCGAAGCCGATATCACCAGGTGATCTGGAGAAACGGCCGAGAGGAAGGAGTTTGAATTGGAACTCCTGGCACCATGGTGTGGAGAAAGCAAGATGGTTGGTTTGATCAGACTCGATGATTGGATGTATCTTTGCTCTGCTGCCTCCTCGATATCACCAGGAAATAGCACCGAAAAAGTATCACTTTCGAGACAGAGTACCAGACTTCTATCATTTGAGGAGTTTGAACCTTCAGGCGCTTGAAACCTTCCCAGGCTGGAGAACTTGTGATTGACACTTTGGTAAATAATATCTTTTTCAGGAAATAGAATACTGATACCGTTGGCTAGAACTGTCTCAATTAACTGGGTGTAGGTTGGTGAAGAGGGATCTGCTTTTTCCGGGAGCCAGATCCTCTGAGGCGAAAATCGCTGGATAACGGTTTGCAATCCGTTGTAATGGTCGGCATCAGAGTGGGTGATGATGATATCATCCAACCGAGCAATACCACGGTGCCAGAGATAGGGGGAAATAACGAACGAACCAACATCAAAACCGGGTCCAGAACGTGAACCCCCATCGATCAAAATCGTATTACCATTGCTGAATTCTATCAGAGAGGCACTTCCGTGGCCCACATTGATAAAAGATACCCGGTTTTCAGATGTTGTAAGCCCCTTCAAGGGTGTGAAGGGGAGAATTACGGTCATGACGCTGATACCGATTAAACAAAACCCCACTGTTTTGTGGCTCATGGATCGCAAAGAGATAAGAGCCATCCAGCCAAGATAATACAGTACAATTGCGAAAATCGATGGGTTTGGCACCCAGGTGTAGGAGCCTGGTATAGCAGAGATAAACCCAGCTAATTGAATTGCCCAAGAGATAGGTATTGCCCCAACGTTGAGCAGGGACAACGCACTTGATTCATGAATAAACAGCAAGGGTAGCGCAGCAAAACCAACTGGTAAAGATATGAGACAGATCAGCGGCTCTATCAGGAGGTTCGAGAAAATTGTGCTGAATGAGAGATGATTAAAATGATAGATAAGCAGCGGTGCGGTTCCGAGAGTGGCTGCAATGGTGGCAGAAATAAGATGAACTGGCCAGCATACCCACGATTGATCGCTTGTGTTGTCTGGTAAAACGTTCAGTTTTTCAATAATGAATCGTGTTATCGGAATGGTGAGTATGAGGATAAAAGCTACTGCGGTATATGAAAGCTGAAAAGAAGCGGATAAAATCGATATCGGATGAAAGGCTAATACGATGAAAGCGGAAACTGCAAGTATGTTGAGCGCTGATCGAATGCGACCGATATAGAGGGCACAAATACAGAATAGTGACATAATAAATGACCTGATAACCGGCGGGTTACCACCTGCAATTCCGGTATAGAGCGCTAAAAAAGGAATCGTCAAAAGCAACGCAGTCATTTTTACATTAATCCGGTTTATTAGCAGGATTGATCGCCTGAGACTCCAGTGAAAAAGTGAAAAAAGCATTAATCCCAGTAAGCTCATGTGGACACCGGAAATGGCAAGTATGTGCATGGTTCCGGTATGTTTGAAACCATCGAGAACCTCACATGGAATCGCTGATCGGTTCCCGGTCAGGATTGCAGTATAAATCGCCCCTGCCTCCTTATCCGAGATTTTCCTTAAACTATTTGAGATATGGTGACGAAGCCGTTGGAAACTAAATTGAATTGACCCCGGAAACCTTGCCTGATCCTGCATGCTTTGTATGAGCAGTTCAGATTTAATGGTTCCTATCAAGTGAATATCTTGTTCAGCCAGATAACGCGCATAGTCAAATACACCTGTTGAATTATAAGAAACGGGTTTTTTCAGTTGGGTACGTGCGGTAAACAGATCACCGGGTATCAGGTTGATCCGGGTATTGTTCTTTACCGTTAAGCGTAGTTTACCAGGAAGTTTTTGTAAGGGAGTTTCTGGCCGAAATTGAACGTGTGGATTTGACACGATGATGACGCTTTGATCTGCACGTTTGGTAATCATTTCAGCCAACCTGCCTACAATGACGCAATCGACTGTATCACTTGATGTATTCAGTTCTATGGGAAGCAGCGGTTGGTTTTGTGCATCATAATAGGCAAGAATCGCACCGCTCAATCCAAATAACGCTAAAATGAGAAAGGAGGTCAGAGCTGTAATTTGAACTCTCGAAGTCCATAAATAGAGCAGAAACAAGAGGGGAAAAGGTAAAATCAGGTGCAAGCTCTTGATATCGAAAGTATATGAAGTGCACATACCTGCTGCAAAGAAAAGAACAGCGATTATAAAAAAATTCCTGTCATGAAAATTCAGACTCAAACTCACAGGTAGCGGGAGATAATTTCGAGATGGTTTTTTAGAACATCACGGTGGGGTTGAAGACTTTTCAGCCCATTTCTGCCCAGTTCTTGACGACTGTTTTGATCACTCAAAAGATGATGTAAGGTGTTATGTAAGGATTGCTCTGTTACCCTGAGTGACCCTTTGTGAGCAACGAGTTCATCACAAATTTCCTGAAAATTGAAGGTGTGCGGGCCAAAGATCACTGGTTTACCAAAGCGTACGGCCTCAAGCGGATTGTGTCCACCAAAAGGAATCATGCTCCCCCCAATAAAAGCAATATCAACCTCTGAGTAGAGATTTGCCAAGTCACCAATAGTGTCGATGAGTAGCACTTCGTCTCGCCATTCAGAATTACCGGAAAATCGAATGGTATCTATCTTGAGCTCTGATGAAATCTGCGCTACATGATCTACCCGCGAAATATCTCTTGGGGCGATGATTAGTCGAAGTTCTGGAAATTCTCGGTGAAGCTGCTGATAGGTTTTAAGAATAACAGATTCTTCGTTTTCATGGGTCGAGCCGCAAAGAAATGTGATTCCATTTGAAAGTGCCGAATTTAATTTGCTTTTTGTCACTGATAAGTCGGCACCGAGGGTTTCTGCATACTTAAGATTCCCCAGGCTGTGAATACGTTCAGGAGGGATAGAAAAGTGACTAAGAAATGCTTTGTCGGCTGCAGTCTGCATGCAGAATTCTGAAAATTTCTGGAAAAGCTGGGTAAAAAGGGGTGAGAACTTTAAATAGTTTTTCTGCGATTTTGCTGAGATTCTGCCATTCACCAGGACGATCGGGATATTTCTTTTTGACATCTGGTGAATAACATTTGGCCAGAAGTCGGTTTCGACCATGATAAACAGGTCTGGGTTTACCCGTTTGATGAAATATGTTACCACCGGAGCGATGTCAAATGGAAAAGGGATGATATGATCGACAAGGGACTGCGCTTTTTGTCTTGCGATCAGTTGACCGTTGAGGGTGGTCGAAGAAAGAATAACGGTTGCAGTTGGGTACTGTTCTTTCAATCCTTTTAAAAGGGGAAGCGACGAAATTGTCTCACCAACCGAGAGTGCATGAACCCAGATAATTTTTTCATTACCTTTACGGCTAGGAAGATTACAGCCAAATCCCAGCCTTGCTGGGATCAGTTTCCTTTTCTCCTTACGAAAAAAAAGGTATACCGGGGTCAGCACGAGGGCTACCGGTAGAAGCACAAGCTGTATGATATTGTAAAGTATGATCATGGTCATTGTTGGAAAAGTGACTGATACTAACACAAGGTTATAAAATTAGAAAGATCCTTAATCGTCCGCCATTTTATGTAACGTACAGATTTGACAATGAATATCATATTGATAAACGCAGATGAAGTAAGAAATGACCTAGTCGTGTTAACCGACTACCGAGCAGATCATCTGGTTAAGATATTGCGGGCTCAGCCGGGACAAACCTTACTACTTGGTATCATTAATGGGTCTACCGGGAGTGGAACGGTTTTAGACATACAAAGGAAGCATCCACGTTCAGTTACGTTAAGGGTCCAGTTGAGCCACAAAATACCAGTCCAACCCCAGATTGATTTGATCCTTGCCCTGCCCAGACCTATCATGTTGAAACGTATTCTCCGCGATGCGACCGCTCTTGGCGTCGGTTCTTTCTTCATTGTGAATGCCCGGCGTGTGGAGAAAAGTTTCTGGGATTCATCTCTTATTACAATGGCTGAATATCAAGAGCATTTGATCACCGGACTGGAGCAGGGTGTAGATACGAAACTTCCGAACATTTCATTTCATAAAGGGTTTAAGCCATTTGTGGAAAACAATTTGGAGCAGATAAAAAGTGAATACTCCCAGCTTATTGTTGCCCACCCGGGTAAAACCACCTATCAAATAACTCCAGCAGAAAGCGCGCAAAGTCGGACCCTCTTGGCCATCGGACCGGAAGGAGGATGGATTGATTATGAAATATCACGCTTTGCAGAAGCCGGCTTCAGACAATATAGCTTTTCAAAAAGAATTCTAAGAGTCGATACTGCTGTGATAGCCTTTATGTCTGCAATTATGTCTGCTTCATAATGTATTGGCTTGATTGAGAATTCCAAGATTTATCACTTTTATTTTCCATCGGTAAGAATTTTGTAAGAAGTCGATCTTACAATAGCGCCCATTCATACAAAGGTGGCAGTTTGCACTGACAACGTTCATTTCTTGGGTGAGGTGCTGCAGTGGATAAAAATGTCATGATAGTAGTTGAAGGTGATCTGTTTGGTCATGTATTGGCCCGGGAATTTGCTTCCCAGGGATTTGATGTGTGCGGGGTCATGAGCAGGGGAGAGGAAGCTATTGAGCATGCACGCAGGGAGCAACCAGATACCTTGCTTGTTGATCTTCTACTTGACGGTGAGCTCGATGGAATAGAAACCGCTCATCGTATCCAGAAAATGCATGATACTAAAGTGGTTTTTTTACAACATCGATTATCGAACACCCATCAGAAAAAGCTCAAGTGTATCGATAATCTCACGGTACTTGATAAACAGGATGCTTCTCCAGAGAACATTATAGAAGCAGCCAAATAAAAAAATCGAGTAAATCAGCCAGCTCTCCTCACAACGTTTTATTCAAGTGCTTTAAGAAGTTTCGATGTATATTGGCACGCACACCTCTGAAGGCATGTTTCGCCTTCTTCTATTCTCAGGCAATGGTCTGGACGTCGTTCTGGATCTATATTTTCTTCAATCTCAAAAAGGATATCGGACTGGGTAACGAACTCTTTAATAAACATGCCAAGAGTTGTATCGCATGAGCAATTGAACAAGATCAGGTTATACAGGTGATTTGTGAGATCCAGTTGAACTCCCTTGATTATCTTATCCTTGTCATTTTTTAATTCATCGTAAGTCTGCCATTTTTTTCCGCAGAGTGTACATACTTTAAACTCAGGGCCCGAATGGGCGGCAAAGGCTGGTGTTTGGGTAGATAACAAAGATTGTTCCCGTGGGATCAACCCTTTAAGTTTCATATCAGAACCCGCGATGTGATTCACTGCCCAATTTCTTAAGAAATCGAGGGTTTCGGCCGTGACGGACTGCTCTCCCTCCATGTAATCTTCGGAGAGTTCCATTGCCTGTTCCATCAGTTTTTTGTGTTCGAGTCGATGCTCTTCGAGCCCCTGATAGTCAATTGATACCATCAGGGCTTCTTCGTTTTCGAAATGGACCCTCACATATTGAGCAAGATGACTAAAAACTTTGGCCAGACTGATTGCTTCCTTACCTGCTTCGAACTGATCATGTAGGTTATTGAGGAGTTGTACGAGATAACGATGCTCTGAATCGACGAGCGGATTACCAATCTCAAGACTCTCACTCCATTGGATGAACATAGCACCTCCATTTGATAATCATATTATTTATTCTTGTCGACCTCTGGTGGTTTAGGGGATCTTACATGCCGACCAATTCACTGGAATCAAGTTGTTCAATCACTTTGTAACGGCCCTATAATTATAGCCAGATGGTGCTCTCAATACCAGAGCGTCTCCATCTCAATTATGAAAAAAGTATCGCTGCTTTGAAGCGATCCAAAGCGTAATCGCATCCATATTGGGCAAGGTGATCAAGAGATAGTGCGTTTTAGGCGAGTGTATTAGCTCTCGGGAGAACCACTTGCCGGTGGCTCATCTCGATGAAGAAATTCATGTATTTGCCGAGCCAGAACCGGGCCAATTCCAGGCACTCCTGAGAGTTCTTCGATACTGGAGGATTTGATACGTTTGATACTGCCAAGTGAAGAGAGGAGTCTTTGTCTTTTTTCGGGTCCAACACCAGGAATGTCGTTCAAAGTTGAGGCAAGTGTACGTTTTTTCCTTAAAGAGCGATGAAAGGTGACGCCAAATCGATGTGCTTCGTCTCTTACCTTCATCAGGAACAGCAGCACAGGATCATGGTGAGGGAGCGGAAGCGGATTTTTTCGATTGAGGAGAAAAACTTTTTCCCCCTCCTGCTCTTTTTCTTTGGCAATTGCTGCAAGATTTAGATACTCAAGTGTTCCTACCTCTTCTAAAACTCGCTGAACAACACCGAGCTGACCCTTCCCGCCATCAATAAGGAGCAGATCAGGCATGTCCTCTGTCTCTGAACCATCTTTAAATCTTCGTTGGATCACTTCATACATCGATGCGTAATCATCGGGTCCTTCAACCGATTTAATCTTATAATGACGATATCTTTTTTTCTCTGGTTCTCCATTGATGAAACAAACCAGTGACCCGACACTGTTCTGGCCACTGAGATTTGAAATATCAACGCATTCAAGGTGATTCGGCAGCCGTGTCAGTTTGAGCTTCTTGACCATACTCTCAGCAAGTTTAGTCCACGATTCACTCTTTTTGTGGTGCTCTTCAAGTAGTTGGTGTGCATTACTCAGAGCCATCTCCATCAGAGTTTTCGGTTCTGATCTCTGCGGAACGTAGATATGCAGTTTTCGCTCTGTTAGATCTTGAAGATGCTCCTGTGCCACACTCTGGTCGGCAACGGAAAAGGGCAGGAGTATTTCGGTTGGTGGACTCTTTAAACGATCGTATATTTGCGAAAGCCCCTGGGATAAAATTTCCGGGTCCTGGCCAAATGGATCATCCAGAAAGAATCGACGATTTCCAACGATGATTCCTTTTCGTATCTGGAGAAGAGAGATAGCGACAGAAGTGCCTTTTCTGGCAAAACCGATCACATCTCGATCAACCATTTTTTGCGAAACGATGATTTGTTTCTCCAATGTTGTTTCAAGGGAGAGGATCTTGTCTCTAATTGCGGCGGCCTTCTCAAATTCAAGTGCAGCTGATGCCAGATTCATATCATCTTTGAGGCTGGCGAGCAGTTTCTTGTTTCTGCCCTCAAGAAAAAACGTAATATTCTTGACCATTTTCAAGTATTGATCATGATCCGCTTTCCCTGCGCAGGGAGCGAGGCATTTGCCCATCTGGTAATTGAGACAAGGACGCTTTCGAGCCTTTAGTTCGCTCCCTTTACATTTTCGCAAAGGAAAAAGCGAGGCAATGTGCTTTAACGTGGTCCACATGGCGGAGCTCGATGAGTATGGACCGTAGTACCTGGCATTATCTCGCTTTTTTCTTCTGGTCATGAACACACGAGGCCAGTGCTCGTTGATCGTTACTTTGATGTATGGATAACTCTTGTCGTCCCGTAATATGACGTTGTAACGTGGACGGTGTTTTTTTATCAGTGATGCCTCGAGTATTAGCGCTTCTTTTTCACTGCTGGTAAGAAGCGTGTCAACATGGTGAACATGAGCGAGCATAACTGTCGTCTTGCTATGTTCAGGTCCTTTATGGTGAACGTAGCTGGAAAGGCGCTTATAAAGATCTTTTGCCTTTCCGACGTAGAGAACTTCTCGTTTCTTGCCGAGCATGAGATACACCCCGGGAGTATGAGGTGTAGAGGTAAGTATTTGTTTATCGATCATTGCTGTCTATGGGTAAGCCCACCATCCATGGTGGCGCTGAGCTTTACAACAGGTATATTATGGACTATTAGTTCGTCCGGACCGTTATATACGCTTTATCTGAGAAAACTAATGCTTCTGCGTTCAAATGGGAATACTTTATAAAATTTCAATCGATACCTTAAACGAAAAGTTGATTTCAGGCTGGTGCTTCAAGAGATTGAACAAACAGACTCCTGTCTCACTGCACATTATGCAGGGCACGACCATTATCGCTACCACAAAAGCTGAAGTTTTCAGAGAAGATCTAAAAGCACTCGGGGTGCATCCGACTGGTTGTTGTGGTTTTGAAGCGTATATTGATACCTTAGATTCATCGTTGAATGCGGATTCTGAGTTGATCTTAAGGGATGGGGATTCACACAGAGAGATTGCTCGCATTACTCATGAAGGACTGCTGTTGCAGAATTCTGTGAGGGATAAACTGGCACGCGTATTCAAGCATTTGGACCCGAACCGGAAAACAAAAACGCTCTTCATGCACATCCCGAAAACTGCGGGAACTTCCTTTAATACCGATATGCGCGCTCAACTGGGGGCCGGGAGTGTGGTGTCACATATTGAGGAAATAGCGGCAACAAAATACTCTCAGCTCGCTGAACACTACCACTTTATCTCTGGACACTTGATTCTTGGTAAATTGAAAGAACATTTCGATTTGAGCCAATTTCAACTCTATACGATTATCAGGGAACCATATGAGCACTTGCATTCGCATTTGAAATGGATGAAGAATCATTACCTGATGGGTAGAAAAAAGAATCGCGATAAGATTAACCCAGCGTTATTTGGTGCCTCAAACACTATCGCATCACTTGACTTTTCCGATCCGTCGGCAATTAAAGACTTTTCAACTACGATATCAGGAGTGGAGGCGCGATTATTCGACAATCTGCAAACCAGACATTTTCTTGATCACCATGTGGAAAAAGTAACAGAGACTGACCTACACTGTGCAGTTGAAAATTTCCATTATTTCTATGCGATTGGGTTGACGGAAGAGTACGATCTTTTTCTTCACCAGTTTGGTAATAAGAAAAGGGTAAAGGTGCGTAACCGGCAGGTTTTGAATCGTTCAGTCGCTGAAGACCTCTACGATTGCCATGACCCTTTATACCAGGAAGCACTTTTTCCTCTTATACGTTATGATCTTGAACTATATCAGAGAATTAAGGACTCAAAGGTTGGTGTCGACTATCTTGAATAGGCTGAGAGGTGTCTTCGGGAATCGCGTTGACAATCATGCTATTCGATTGAATAAGATAAGCATATGG
>QZLB01000163.1 GCA_004796425.1 Desulfobulbaceae bacterium
ATTTTCCATTCTTATCCAGGGTTTATCAGTATCAACCCTGGTGGTCAAGTTTTCAAAGCAGGAGGTTGAATCCAACTCCGCAGCACCGAAAAATCTCTGACCAATCCATACCAACAGGTCATATATTTTAAAGAGCTGTTGGTCACTTCTAATGAACATGAATTTCAAAAGGTGGTTCAAGATTTTTTTTCACACTTTTGTTGCAAGGTGGGCGACACATCTTAGGAGCTTTGCTGTCCATATCAATGAAGTAAACGAGACAACATCTAAACGAGAAACGGGATAATTGTGGTGATGAAAATTCCTGACCTATCTAAAGAGCCTGATAACATTATGGTAATTCGTGAGAGTATTCTCTCAGCCATAAACAACCGTGAAACAGGGGTAACTCGTTTTGTGGTATATCATTGAATTACATGCATTTTAGAGAAAAAAACGTTGTTCAGGTTTTTGTCATGTTGTTTATTGAATAATAGCAACGGGTATAGGTGCGCGGTGTGAAATTTATTTACAGAATCCCAAATAAAGGAATAACTGATGCACCAGTATGCGAAATTCTATCAATAGGGGGAAGCAGGTTATGCGATTCTTAGGTTTTGTCCTGATTTTGAGCTTGTCGACAGTTGGTTGCGTTGCAACGAAAACCGATCAAGGTAGCTTGAATCAGGTGATGTCCACTGTAAATCAGGATCAGATTATTGTTGCTGAGTCGGAGGAAGGAAGAACGATTAAGGTACCCAAACCCCTTGTAACCTATATTGATGAAAATATTGAAGGTGGAATGCGTCAGCAGGTACTCAATGATATGGAAGCAGCGGTGACTGCGCTGGAAATAGGGCAGCCAGCCTACACCCGAGCGATTCTTGCCGATGCCTATACGATTGTTGAGACGGTATATGCAGACAATGAGGCAGCCAAAGCAGCTCGGAGTAAATTTGTTCCGGAATCCAATAAGGATTTCAAAGGTGAGGTTCATGAACGGGCTATGATTGGTTATTATCTTGGTATCAGTGATCTCATTGCCGGCGACATGGAAAATGCGAAGGTTTCCTTCAAGTGGGGAGAACTACAGGATACCATGTCGTCTTCAGAGGATTACCAAAGTGATTTCTCCCTGCTCAATTTTTTGATGGGTTGGACGGATCAATGCAATGGGGACTTAGCTGGCGCTGAAGTCCACTACGCAAAGGCAAACGAATACAATCAAAGCTTTTTACGACCTTCACCAGGTGATAATCTGCTGGTCCTTGCTGAAACTGGCGGGGCACCGGTGAAAAAGCGAAGCGGGGAGTATGGGGAAGAACTTTTTTACGCACCAAGCGAGATACCACCTGCTGACGAGGTAGTGTTTAACTACAACGGAACAGAGAAACTTTCATCTATTATTGAGTCAATTTATTTCCAGGCGACAACCAGAGGTGGTCGTGAGATAGATAAAATACTCGCAGGAAAAGCAAACTTTAAGGAGGGAGCTGAAAAAACCAGTAAAGTAGCTGCCGCTACTACCAAAGCCGGTATGGGTGTAACCACCTATGGTATGGCTACCGGAAATAATGACCTAGCAACTGCCGGCGCTATCGTCAGTCTGGTAAGCTTTGGAATTTCAGTCGGCTCAAAAATGGTTGCCTATTCGACAACCCCCGAGGCCGATATTCGTTATTGGAGTAACCTGCCGTCAGAAGTTCATGCAGTCACAATGCAAAAAACATCTTCCAATATGGATGAGCGGGTGAAGGTCGCCTATAATTACCCTGATGGATCGGCCACCGTCGAAAAGGAGTTGAAGCTTTATCGAACAGGCGATTGTTATCTCGCCTGGGCTAAAGACACCACCCCCATAGAATATACCAATTGGGATCCAACACAAGCTGATAACTGGGTGCTCGTTGAAACTGTTGCGTCTCCAAAGAAATGATTATTGTTAGGGGGTGTTGATGAAAACGATCAAAAACCTCTTTTTTAGTACTTGATTTGTTCTGATAAGGGAGCCCAACCCGATGGAATTACAACGGTGATTAAAAAAAATGCTTCATCCTGTGTATTTTTCAATATTAATCAAGAAATGTAGTGGAGAAGAAAAAAATGAGATTACTAATCTGTCTTTTTGCGATCGTTAGTTTAAGTTTCGGTTGTACTCCTTCAGGAAACATTAAGAATAAAAGTGGTACAACCTCTCGGTATGTAGACGTTAATACTCCGACTACTATCCAGGGGGTTGGTATTGAGTCACAGGATATCGTTTCGGTAACCGACATCATGCTCAAAGATATGTTGGCCAATCCGCTCTTGGCCGGTCAACAGACACCTCC
>QZLB01000064.1 GCA_004796425.1 Desulfobulbaceae bacterium
AATATGAACATGGCTGTCAACAAAGCCCGGCAAGAAACCACAATTTTTGAATCGCACAACCTTACGATCACCAAATTTATCATATTGCTTTGATTCACTAATATCCTCAACTAATCCGTCCCTAACCAAGACTAGGACCTGTTTTCGGACGTCTCCTGACAAGCCGTCAACAAGCCATTCTGGTTGGAAAATTGTCGTTTGTTGTTGCATAGCGTGGGTTCTGTTGAGATTTTCTCATCGAATTGGGTATAAAGCATCTCTTACACACAAGTTATGTTCAGCATTAATTACTGTACTTTCAATGAATAATTCACTGACGATCAGGTAAAACATGAGCCCTGTCCATTCATTTTGTATTTATTTCAGTTATTTAAAAGCAAAAAAACGCCAATTCAAAAAACCAAACATCAGTTTTACTTAATTAGCGATTAAGAGTAATTGCATTATGACGAGATCTGTGTTAGGCATTTGTTAATCAGCATTCATCCGTTGTAATAGCACTACCCTTTTCGGTTTCATATTCACCCAGCAGCGTTTTTCAGGCTGTTTACATATAACTCGATCTATGGAGGAGAGAGTCAGTTAGCAAGGTCTGTATCAACCGGGATGTTTTTATTATCCACCCTGTACACCGAAAGGAGCGGAACCAATGAGTGAAGATAAAAATGTTGTTGAAACTTCTGAAGCGGAAATTGCGGTTCACTGG
Source organism: Desulfobulbaceae bacterium (assembly GCA_004796425.1). Classification (GTDB taxonomy): domain Bacteria; phylum Desulfobacterota; class Desulfobulbia; order Desulfobulbales; family Desulfocapsaceae; genus MADRE3. Next base: position 707 of record QZLB01000064.1, read on the forward strand.
AAAGAGGAGGAATACTTTCATCCTTCCCCAACCTTTGTCGGTCAGGCAAATCTCACGGACGAATCTATTTTCGATCGCTTTAGTCTTGAGAATTTTCCTGACTATTACACCGAATTCGCTGAATTACTGACCTGGTATAAATATTGGGACGAAGTGCTCGATACCAGCGATGCACCATGTTGGAAATGGTTTAAAGGTGGCAAGCTCAATGCGAGCTATAACTGTATTGACCGTCACCTCGCGAAGAACAAGAACAAAACGGCAATCCATTTCGTTCCCGAGCTCGAGGAAGAAAGAGTCGAGCATGTGACCTACCAAGAGCTCTATGTCAGGGTAAACGAGTTTGCACAACTCTTAAAAGACACGGCTGGCCTGAAAAGGGGCGACCGGGTTACCATCCACATGCCGATGTCGGCAGAGTTACCGATTACCATGCTCGCCTGTGCGCGAATCGGTGTTATCCATTCGGTTGTCTTTGGCGGCTTTTCTGCCAGTGCCTGTGCTGATCGTGTTGTCGATTCAAACAGCCGGGTTCTCATTACCATGGATGCGTACTATCGTGCGGGTAAACTGCTCAACCATAAAGCAGTGGATGATGAAGCATGTGAATTGGCTGCAGAAGCAGGCCAGAAAGTTGATATGTTGCTGGTCTGGCAGCGATACCCCGGCAAATATTCCGCTGAAGCGCCGCTTGTTTCAGGACGGGATGTGGTGGTTAACGAGGAGCTCAAAAAGTACTATGGTGCCCGGGTAGAGCCTGAGCAGATGCTCTCTGAAGATCCGCTGTTCCTGATGTATACCAGTGGGACAACCGGTAAGCCAAAAGGCTGTCAGCATAGCACGGGTGGTTACCTGTCGTATGTAACTGCGATGTCAAAGTACATTCAGGATATTCACCCAGAGGATGTGTACTGGTGTATGGCAGATATCGGCTGGATTACCGGTCACTCATTCATTGTATATGGCCCGTTATCCCTCTGTGCGTCTACCGTCATCTATGAAGGTGTACCTACCTATCCGGATGCTGGCAGGTCGTGGCGTATCGCCCAGGAGCTTGACGTCAACATTTTCCACACAGCTCCCACTGCCATCAGAGCATTGCGGAAGGTCGGACCAGATGAGCCAGCCAAGTATGAGTATCACTTCAAGCACATGACCACGGTTGGTGAGCCCATTGAGCCTGAAGTATGGCGTTGGTACCAGAAGGAAGTGGGCAAAGGTGAGGCTGTTATTGTTGATACCTACTGGCAGACTGAAACCGGCGGATTCCTCTGTAGTTCTGTACCGGCAATTAAGCCGATGAAACCAGGGAGTGCTGGCCCCGGTGTCCCCGGTATCCATCCGGTCATTTTTGACGAGGAAGGAAACGTCATTCCTCCCGGCTCGGGTAAAGCAGGCAATATCTGTATCCAGAATCCGTGGCCTGGCTGTTTCATGACCATCTGGG
>QZLB01000234.1 GCA_004796425.1 Desulfobulbaceae bacterium
CATTTTATTCACCTGCTCCTCTCTTCATTTCGTGCAGATAATCAAGACAAAGATACAGGAACAGGATTATTAATTACTCGTCTAAGACACGTCAAGCTTTATGTGTCAAAAACATGTAAATCTACCTTAAAGTGATATTTTTTGCCAGTTTTGATTGTCGATTGCTTTTTTTTTGGCTTATCTGAGAGTATCTTAGTATCTTGTAAAGCGTTACATTCGTGGCTACCTTTGAACACAAAACAGTAACGCAAACCATCTGTAATAACTAACTACCAATGTTGAGGAACTTATGAAGCCGAAGATTTTATCTCACCTCATCGCGATGAGCTGCCTGCTATTATTGAGTATTCCTTTTGCAGCCCTCGCCGCACCTTCCAAGCCCGGCCTTCTTTTCGAGAAGGTTAGAAGTTGGCAACTCCCCTTCAAACCGATTGATATGGTCCATTCGGTAGATGGCAAAATGGTATTTGTACTCACAGAAAAAAGTACCGTACTGGTTTATGAAGCCAACGGAACGCTCAAGGGAACAATTCCCGTTGAAAAAGGGGTTACCGGCATTGATACCGACGCAACGGGGGAAATGATCTATTTAACAAATTCAATTGACAACACCTTCACGACCGTTTCGGTTGATTTTGTCGTTAAGATTGACACAACCGGTTCACCGTTTCACGGTAAGGCTGACGCACCCGTTACGGTAGCAGTCTTTACGGACTTTGAGTGACCCTACTGCGGTAAAGTCGTACCGCTACTCGAGCAGGTGCTCGAAAACAATCCAGATACCGTTAAAATCGTCCTTAAAAATATGCCATTACGTTTTCATCCGTTCGCAGACCCGGCAGCACGTGCAGCACTAGCCGCCGGTGAACAGGGCAAATTCTGGGAATTCCACGACGAACTATTCAGTCTTGAAGAATTGAACCAGCAGGCAATTGACCAGATTGCAGTCAATCTTGGTTTGAATATCCAAAAGTTTAATGGTGACCGGAACTCACCGGCAATAAGACAGAAGATTAATAAGGACATTCGGGATGCTGCTGCAGCCGGAGTAACAGGCACACCAACGATTTTCGTAAATGGTCGGAAGCTTAAAAACCGCTCATTTCAGGGTTTTCAAGCACTTATTAATGAGGAATTAAAAAAGTAAGTTCATACGACCTGATGCAAAACAAGAACACGAGCCGTGAAATATCCTTTGAATCCAATGATCATGCAGCAACACTTTTTGGGGATCTAAACAAGAATGTTCAGATTATAGAAAACGGTTCCGCAGTTACTATAAATGTCCGGGGCAGTACAGCAGTCGTCTCAGGTCCCGGACATGATGTTACCATCGCTGTTAGCCTCCTTGAGCAGTTATACGGTTTGATTGGGACCGGATATCCGGTTTATACTTCCGACTTCGCCTTTGGTCTCAAAATTCTTCAATCAGAGCCTGGTGCGAAACTGGAAAAGATCTTTCTGGATAAAGTGTATGTTACTACCAGAAACCGCATCATTTCTCCCAAGACACCAAACCAGAAAAAGTACATCGACTCCATCAGAAACAACGATATTGTCTTCGGTATCGGTCCCGCTGGTACAGGGAAAACGTATCTGGCAGTAGCGATGGCCGTTTCAATGTTGATGAATAATGAGGTGCGGTCGATTATCCTCACTAGACCTGCCGTTGAAGCCGGCGAAAAACTTGGATTCCTTCCCGGAGACCTGGCCCAGAAGGTTGACCCGTACCTTAGACCACTCAATGACGCACTTATTGATATGATCGGGCCTGAAAAAGCAGGTGACTTGATTGAACAAGGAGTGATCGAAATTGCCCCGCTTGCGTTCATGCGTGGCCGGACTCTAAGCAATGCATTCATCATTTTAGACGAGGCGCAAAATACCACCAGAGAACAGATGAAAATGTTTCTCACGAGAATAGGCTTTGACTCACAAGCCGTCATTACCGGGGATGTGACTCAAGTCGATCTCCCGTCACAACAAAAATCCGGTTTGATACAAGCGGCCGAGCTGCTTGAAAATATTCATGGTATCGGTTTTTCTTATTTCAACAAATCCGATGTAGTACGGCACCCACTGGTCCAAAAAATCATCCATGCGTACGAATCGAATGGAAATCATTAAAAATTTACCGACGCTACTCCTCTTCAGCCGTTGAACATGAGCGCAACAATTCTTGTTAACCACCCATTGATTACACACCGTTTGGAATTCACGCTGCGCTTGGCGGCAAATACCATGATGCAACATCTGGGGCTGAACGACCAGAATATCAACCTACTGCTGACAACGGATCCCGAACTTGCTGAGTTGAACCAAACCTTCAGGAAAAAGAGCGGGCCGACAAATGTTCTCAGCTTTCCTTTTCAATCTACCGAATCTTTTCTATTGCCTGACAACCTTGAAGAACTTGGTGAGATCGCTATCTCTGTTGATACTGCCATCAGGGAATCACAAGATTTGAAAATTAGACTCCAAGATCGACTTTATTGGTTGATTGCTCACGGTCTGTTACATTTGACAGGATATGACCATGAACGTTCCGCTCAAGAGGCAAATGATATGTCAAAATCCGAGCAGGAACTGATTAATCGCGTTACAAAACTCAGGAGTGATCACATGACTCACCTAGCCATTAATGTAGACCACGTTGCAACCATTCGTCAGGCCAGGGGAATAACAGAGCCTGATCCTGTAACCGCTGCTGCCATTTGTGAGTTAGCCGGCGCTGAAGGTATTGTCGTACATTTACGGGAGGATCGACGACATATACAGGATCGTGATGTTACCCTGCTCAAGGAAACCGTGCAAACCAAGCTGAATCTTGAAATGGGGGCAGCAAAAGACATTATTAATTTTGCTCTCAATCTTAAACCGGATATGGTTACGTTAGTTCCAGAAAAAAGACAGGAATTAACGACCGAGGGTGGTCTTGATATTGTCAAGCAAAAGAAAAAGATTGCCAAGACCATTGAGAAAATGACCGCAAAAAACATTCCTGTTTCTCTCTTTGTTGATCCAAGTCCCACTCACATGAAAATCGCTGCTGAAATTGGTGCGACTTTTGTCGAACTGCATACTGGTCGCTATGCAGATGCAACCGATGAAATTATGATGGATCATGAATTTGAGCTGATCAACACGGCAGCAGAAGCTGCCTCAAGTTATGGTCTCAGAGTTAACGCGGGACATGGACTGAATTATACGAACGTTCAAAGAATTGCCGCCATTGATGTAGTTGAGGAGCTTTCAATCGGTCACGCTATAATCAGCAGATCGGTATTCAGTGGTCTTGAGCAGGCGGTACGAGACATGGCTGCGCTGATTCGCCCATATTCACATCTCAGGTATGATGGAAGCTAAACTCTGCTCATCTCGCCTTAGATTCTTCGCTTCTTCTCTTTAAACATAGAGCTGCAGGCGTAATCGAAGCATAAACCATAAAATGGTATAAGCCAATACCGGTAAAAAAGAATAGAGGTTTACTGGACAATTTTGCGTCCATTTGTTAATTAGTGCCATCGATCATTTTGTGCTCTACCTTGCTGAAATGATCACCACGCGAAATATCGAATGCAAAGATAATGCAGGTATTGTATTACTCCTTGCTAATATGATCTACTTTTCGCGTATGCTGAAAGCCTCACGCCTCGGTGGTGGAATTGGTAGACACCAGGGACTTAAAATCCCTTGGACCTTGCGTCCGTGCGAGTTCGAGTCTCGCCCGAGGCACCAGCGAAATGACTGCATTCTCACCTGCCCGATCTAACCTATCAGAAAAGCGTTATCTCCAAACCCTCAAGCCGCAATCTTTTGATCGAAGTACTTATGAAGTGTTCGTGAAAACGGTAGGCGTACATGATGCGGTAAACGTTTATGTTCTTTTCTAAAGGTCAGGAAAATCCACTTGTGTTCCCAGAAGTTAAGTGCTGCAGCAAGGTCCCATAAGGGAGGGACAATATAGGTTACTGTTGCGCCTACTCGCTGAAGTTCCCGGTCGAATGATACAGGATCATCAACATGTTCAATCGTATGTGAACATATCACCGTCTGGAATTGATTACTGGAAAAAGGGAGATTATAGATATCTTGTATTAATCGGAAATTTTTCAATTTATCACAATGCCTGGTAATATCTGCGTTGAGCCCTCCACCATCCGTTTTGCCACAACAAATATTTAAATCCCAATACTGTTTCGCAAAATATCGGGTTTTGAGAATTCCGTAACTGAGTCGATTTATCGTATAAAGTATGACAATGGAACAAAGTAGAAGAACCAGAAAAGACATGTTTATTCCTTCGCAGAGGTGATCGTGCAATCGTGATAAAACTGCTACTAGACAGTCCTTTCATTAGACTGTTTTTATGTTTTCTTTAATATCAGGTAAACTCAATCTTAATGTGTGTTGAAGTATTGGCTGGAATAGAACAAACTTCAGCCTGCTGAAAAAGAATTAACTGCTGATAACTACCCATACATTTGCTATTTTTATCTGACTCCCTTACCGAAGGACAAAACGGTGGCGAAAGAGTGTTTCATCGGATAAGGGTCAAGAAACTTGAGATGACAACACACAGTTTACATGACAACAGACAGACAATCTTTTTATAGCAGCTACAAGTCCACCATAGAATGTTACCTGGGTGATCTCGCCATCTTTCTATTTCGCAGAAAACTGTTGGTCCTATTAATCGCAGGGACAATATGCGCCTTTTTCACCAACTACTTGCTGGAACTTGGTTCCGAGTCATCAATTGAGCATTACCTGAACCCCGATGATCCTGCTTTTGAGACCTATACGCAATTTCAAAATCAGTTCGCACCTGACAACCAGATTATTATCGCGGTAAAAACTGATTCTTTACAAGATATCATTTTTCTCAACAAGTTATCTCTACTCACCCGCGAACTTGAATCGGAGGTTCCTTACGTATCAACGACGCATAGTATTCTCTCTGCACCGGTTTTCATACCTGGTTTTGCAGGCTTTTCCATCGCTTTACTCAACGATGAGTTAACAGAAGCAGACCCTCAGATAATTGAGTCTTTTTTTCGCAAGTCCAACCCAACCTTTGCCAAACTTATTTCAGAAGATCAGAAACTTACACTGATACTTGTTTCACTCACCTGCCCTTCTCTGGAAAAAAGCAGTACTGATATTCTTGAAGGGATTTTCTCAGATACCACTGTTAAAGCAGCCGAAGACATTGAAGGGGAAAACCAGACGCTCTGTAGCCTCAACCCCATTCAGAACAAACAGATGCTTACAGCGGTAGAGCGTGTTTTGAAAAAACATCATACCACAGGGTTTGAAACCTACTTAACGGGAATGCCGGTACTCAGAGGATATCTTAACACGGTGATGAAAGAGGATACGAATAAGTTCATGATCCTCTCCTTTGCGATCATAAGTATTGGGCTTTTTATTCTGTTTCGATCACTCGCTGGTCTGGTGATTCCGATACTGATCAGTCTTTTCACCCTGATAACGACCATGGGTGCCATGGCACTATGCAATGTTCCGTTCCAGGCCCCAATGAGGATTCTACCTTCCTTTCTTATCGTAGTGAGCATTAGTGCATCGGTTCACATTCTGGTCATATATTTTCAGAACGCAGGTCCATCCAGAGCAATGTGCATGGAGGCCATTAAAAAGGCGTATACTCACTCCGGTGTGCCTGTAATATTGACAAGTATCACGACCAGCGCAGGTCTTGCCTCATTTTCAAGTGCCCAGATCACCCCGATATCAGATCTCGGTCTGTTCGCCTCTACCGGAGTAATCGCTTCACTCGTTTTCACGCTCTTTCTTATTCCTCCACTGCTTGGTCTTTTCCCTGCCAATTCAGCATTAAAAGTACCGCGCATGAATCCCCAAGCGCCCAAAATCATGACTGTTATTAGCTTTCTTGCCCGCTGTTCTGTTTCCCATGGCAAGATCATTATACTGATGTCTCTGGCTCTCTTTAGTTGTTCTTTATACGGTCTTTCGAACATCAAATTTGTGCATAATCCGTTACTTAGATTACCAGAATCGGCAATGCTCAGGGTTGATACCGAAAATATATCACGACATTACGATGGACTGGCATCAATTGAAATCATTATCAATACCCACGCTCCTGAAGGGCTCACGGAACCATCAACCTATCAGAAAATCAAATCATTCAGCCAGGACCTCTCATCACTCAAAACTGATAAAGTTTATGTCTTCGCGGTATCTTCCATCTTCGAATTCATTGATGAAATTCATACGCATTACACCGATCATGCAACTGAGCGGTATGATGTAGAACCAAGTTCCAACCGCTATGCCCAGGAATTTCTTGCCTTGGAGAACATCTTCCCACGCATTGTCTCAAGTTACAGTGATGCAGGACTTCAGACCATACGAATATCGGTTTCTGTTCCATGGGCTGATGCATTAGCGTATGATCCGTTAATATCGAAAATAGAATTATTAGCAGATCAATATTTTGGCGATAATTACCGTGTAGATATTACCGGGATAGCCCCGCTGCTTTCCCGAACAATTCATGCGACGGTCGAAAGTATGACCAGAAGCTATCTGATTGCACTGGTTGTAATAACAATCCTGATGATTGGCCTTGTCGGTCGTTTAAAGGTCGGTCTATTAAGCATGTTTCCCAATCTGTTACCAATTGTTGTAGTGCTCGGAATAATGGGATGGCTGGCGATTCCAATGGATATGTATGCCCTGCTTGTCGGTTCAATTGCAATCGGTATTGTCGTTGATGATACGATCCATTTCGTGCACAGTTTTCATCGCTCACTCACAACCTCACAGCACATTGAGATGGCGATTTCAGAGGCACTTTCGACAAGTGGGATGGCCATGCTTCTTACTTCCATAGTGATCAGCAGTGGTTCGTTTATTTTCATGCTGTCTAAAATGGAAAATCTGCAAATTTTTGGCATGCTGATAGGTGTTATCGTGATCCTTGCCCTACTGGCCGACTTTTTCCTTGCCCCTGCCCTGCTGGCCTTCTATTATAAAAACAAGGTGCCTAAGACTGATTTATAATAACTGTAAAAAACCAAACCCTTATTAATGAAATACCAGCTAAGTATTATTGCCAGAACACCTTTTCTGCTTCTTCTATTCTCCTGCGGTTTTCTTTTCGCTTTCCCCTCTTTTGCAGTTGCTGTACCTGATGTGGATGAAATCATGCATCGTGCATTTAATCGAGATCAACCAACGACCACATCAGCCATTATTGAGATGAAACTTCTTGATAAAAACGGTAACCAGCGAATTCGGCGTCTCAAATCACTTATAAAACGTGAAAATGATATCACGAAACGCATCTTTTTCTTTTTAGATCCACCAGAAGTGAAGAACAGCGCATTTCTTACCTTTGACTACCTCACTGCAGAACGCGAAGACGAGCAATGGATCTATCTTCCCGCCCATCGCAAAACGAGACGAGTATCATCATCAAAGCGTTCAGGATCCTTCATGGGATCAGATTTTTCATACGGGGACCTTACCCAGAAATCAGTCGATGAGTATCAGTTCAAAATACTCAAAATACTTGATCAGGGAGATTATCAGGAATGGGCAATTGAGGCGCTCCCGACCTCAGAGGATATCAACCTTCGAGATGGTTTTTCAAAATCATTATATATCGTGAGACAAGATAATTTTCTAATCACCAAAATTGTCCAGTGGATTAATAAATCTAATAAACTTAAATATTTTGAAATTCAAGAATTGAAACAGCTGGATGGATATCTAATACCGGTAAAAGTGCAAGTAAAAACGGTGAGCGATGGGACAATATTGCACGAGACAATTTTAACCACCTCCGAGATTAAAATTAACCAACCACTTCCCGAAAATTTGTTTTCAATCCGAACCTTGGAAAAAGGACTGTGAGTAATATCAACCATCCGATTGCTCAACTTAGCGTTCTTATTTTTTTTCTTTTGACTCCCATTTCTCAATACGATCAGGCAAGTGCACAAAGTACAATTTCAGCGAATGAACTGGATGAGATCCTCGGAGATTTATCATCTGAGCCTCTGAAGGTGAAGGAAGGTGTACACGAACCATCACCTCAGGCCAACACTCCCCGTTTGCAAATCCATGGCTCCTTGCAGGAGTTTGTTTCCATCGCACCCATCAATCATACAAGCCCTGCCGGTTTTGAAGTTAACGGTCTGCAGGCTGTACAGACTCGCCTTGAACTGCTCGCAGCGATGAAACTTACCCCAACCCTCAACGCGGTTGTGAGTGGCTGGGGATTCTTTGATATTGCGTATGGAACTGATTTACATCAATACCATACCGATTCATGGTTTGACCAACCTGCCTATGACTTTGAACTCGACGAAACATATGTGTCTACAAAGCTTTCAGCAGCGGTTGATTTTTCCTTCGGCCGACAGATTACAAGATGGGGAAAAGCGGATTTATTCAGGGTCAACGATATCTGGCATACGGATGATAATAGAGAGGTTTCTTTACTTGATTCCTGGGGAACCAGACAACCAATTCTCAGTTCTAAACTTGCACATGCTTCAGGTCAATCGTTATTGTCACTGATAATCGCGCATGAATTTCGTGAAGAAAAACCTCCTGTTTTCGGTTCAGACTTTTATCCGTATAAATTTCCCTTACCTTCCTTGGAGCATGATTATTCAAATACATTCATCCATTCAGCAGGTGTTGAGTACAAAAGAAGTTTTCCTGCTATCGATGTTTCTATTTCTGCAGCATCGTTTCTCAAAGAGTACGATTACATCGGTCTGACCATAGACAGCTTAAAACGTAAAATTGCGCGAGTAGGAATAATCGGCGCTGGCTTTGAAATTCCGTACGCTCAATGGCTTTTTAAATCTGAAATAGCCTATTTGACCGGACTAGAATATTATTCACTCAATTCTCCAAAGGATCGTTTTGATATACTTGTTGGTTTCGACTATCTGGGATTTGAAAACACCACGCTTTCATTTGAAGTGGTAAATCGTCATATCACCGACTTTACAAGTGCGCTTGCAAGTTTATCAAACACCCCGGAGAAGAATACGTTCCTCTGGGGATTTAGGTTTTCTCGATTTTTTCTCAGAAACAGATTGAACGCAACTTTTTTCTCTTTAAATGGTGGTATCGATTTCAAACACGGCTCCGTCCAAAAACTGAGTTTCCGGTATGATTTTACCGATGCATATAATCTCACATTTGGTGTACTGCTTTTTGCAGGCGGAGAAACATTTCCAACAGAAGAAATCGGCAACAACGATCGAATTATTTTAAAATTCACCTACAATTTTTAGAGCAGCACGATTCCTTACAGCATGATCAGTGAATGACTTGATAAGAATTCGACCTCGATACGAGATAAATCACAATCGAAACTACTAGAATGGCACACCTTAACACCTTTTTCATACAATATGAAGTAACGGGTAGCGGCGAGGGATCTGAGGACTATGAAAAAGGACTTGCCACCATTATAGTTTTTGCCCGTGATGAAACCGAGGCGCGAGCCCGCGCAAGCCGATATGTGGCCAAACAGGGATTTGCCATCCAATCATTTCAAAGAATTCACCTTCTGACTAATCAGCACCGGGACATGCTCAATCCAATACTGGCCAACCTACTATCCCGCGCTGAACTTTATGGAATCGCCTATATCTTTGATCGATATTATCAACCTACCCCACCCCAATAATCGATCCAACATTGGCTTAATCTCAAAAGAAACACCACCTTCTCGTCAGGCTTTCAGGTAATAAGCTTTTTCTTTAAATAAAATCAAAAAAACTTAAAAAAGAATCTCTCAGATAACTTACCGAAATACCGATAACAAAAATACTTGTAGGCACTGTTACCATTGTCTTTTTACGTATATATACCTATTTACATCCAGTACTATCTCAGGTATTACAGGATTATAAGGTTAGACTAAATCCTATCCACCCAGAGGGGAATATGAATAACCAAACAAAACGAAATCCTCAAACAACCATGATATCCGATGCCGACTTTGACAAGCTTGCCAAAAAACTGTCAGCGCCATTCCGCATTGGTGCCTCCGATATCGGCTATTCACGTGTTGCCGATGAAGGAATGTCTCTTCACCAGCAATCGTATATTATCACCAAAGCATACAATGAAACTGTGCAAAAAAACGATTGGATCGAGAACATTTTATTGGACAGAGACTATATCATAGACTGATCCCATCACCTCCCCCTTACCTTCCTGTCAATCGCCACACGCCTCTTGATTTAAAGAAACGTGAGCGGGCGCTTCATAATAGTACTTGACCACGAGTGATTCACCGCCTATTAATATCGCTCCAATCCTACTAAACCGCCATTTGATCTCATGTGCACAGGACCCTCATGTACAACCCACGGCTTAACCGAATTCTATTGTTTGTTACATTCCTTTCCAGCATTGGACTGCTCCTTTTGATTACTCTAAAAGATGGTAAAGAGGAGATTGAATACCTGCGCTTAAGCCCAGCCAGAAATTTTGATTCGGTGCAACAACTCCTTAAAATTTCAGTCGCACAGAAGAAAAGCTATTTCCCATATAGTTCAAAGAAGTTGCTGCTTGCGCAAAATATTCCCGTTGAACTCAAACGAATGACGATTGAGGACAAGGAGTCTCTGTACATTTCATTAGTTCTTCCTCACATTCTGATTGCCAATGAAATGGTCTCCAACGATCGCTTGAGGATAATTGAACTTCAGGAAAAAACAGCCAAATACCAGAGACTGACCTTTCGTGAAAGAAGCTGGTTACAGAAACTCTCAACAACTTACGGTTTAAAGACCATCGATTTTGCTGAGCTTCTCAAAAGGGTAGATAATATTCCTGCCTCGCTGGTCCTTGCTCAATCAATACTTGAGTCAGGATGGGGTACTTCCCGGTTTGCCGTTTCCGGCAATTCACTGTTTGGCATCCGTTACCAAGGTCGTACAGGGACAACTCGTATTACAAATATCAACAAAACTGTTACCCTCAGCTCATATCCAACAATTGGGGATTCTGTGATTGCCTATTTCGAACTACTAAACAGTAGCTATTCGTATAGTCATTTCCGAGATGTTCGTGCATCCTTTAAGGCTTCTGATTCTAAACCTCACAACACGGTAGAAGACCTTTGCGACACGCTTACAAATTACTCGGAGCTTGGGTCAGAATACAGTCATCGTCTGAAGTTGATTATAAATCGTTACCAATTAACCGATTACGATACCTTAGATTTTCCTATCGGCTCAGAACTCGTAAAAGTTCATTTTAACCGTGAAAGTTGATCCATTTAAGAATTAAGACAATTGTGATCTACACGCAGAGACCTTGGATTTGAAAAATGAGGGGATAAGATAAAAACCAGCCGGCTTATATTTTATAAACCGGCCGGAAAATCAATGTGATCGTGCATACTCTGAAAACACATGATCGATTGGTTTACCAAACTTTTGATAATGCTCCCATGGTCTCCAAGGCAAGCCGTTCCCCGACTTCGCCGGGTGTCGCCTTCATCCTCTCGGGATAAACCTTCTGGTAACCATTATCTGTTACCAGCCAAACAGGCTCGGGTGCTGGTTTTTCCGGGAATCGAGGATTAGATCTAAACATGGCAACCACCCTGCCTGAACTCACCTCTTTGACACTTACCAGAAACTCGAAACCAATCTCTGAATCCTGGCGTTCGACGAAGACAATCTCGTTAAAATAGTCCGCAAACCCTATCAGAGCATCAGCCTCAACCTTTTGATAATCGGCAACCGTTTCCCTGCCCGTCTCCATGGCAGTTTTCCTTTCGACAAAACGCATAACTGCCGGACGGTCGATCAACTGGACACCATTGAGTATAAAGTCCTGACTGTAGCCAGCGCTAAAATCAAACCCGCCACTTTCACCCAGTCCACTGCGGTTCTGCCTCTGAGCTCTGGTCTCGGTAATCTGCTGATTCATATTAATACGCTGAGTAGCCTCCCATTGGCTCAGCTGATCGTCAAATTTACGGTTCCAAAAGACCGCTATTTTGGGTTTACCAGCTCGTTCATATGCTGCAGAGAAATCAGAAGTTATAGAAGTTTTATCGATTCCAGCAGGTGGCCTTTCCACTGGTGGTTTAGGTTGTGTATACATGGGCATCTGCTGTGCACCTGAGGCCTGAAGTTGAACCGCAGTAAATGGCAACAGAACCCAATTGATCAGCAATGCCCGCGCTGAGAATTTCATTATCGCCCCTCCCTCAGGTCGATCATATAATACACTGAATCAGGTCGTGTACTCATGTCCGTAAAAGTTACCACCGAGTTTGCATTCAGGATAATGCGTTTCCAGGCACCCGGACCCTCTCTTGGAGCCTGATACTGATCGAACCAGCTTACCCGACCTTCGATCTGCAAGTCAGTGTCGGTTTCATTCCGGATCATGGCCCATACTTCCTTGGTCCCGGTTGCAGTTGGGCGGATACCAATTCGTTCAACTGCAATGGCCCGCGTAGCCTTTCGACTTTTTCCTACGGCATCCTTTACAACCACAATTTTCATCAGGCCTTTATCTAGTACTCGAATAACATTCATGCCTGAAGGGACTGAGCCGTCATATTCGTAGATTTCAAAAGGATGATCGGCATAATACTGTTCATTGCCCTGCTCCTGCCCATATGATCCTTCAGCTCGTACCGCATCAATCTGCACTTGCTCGGAGTATTTCACGCACCCATTCAGTAAAAAGCCGGCCAGAAGTGCTATCGTTAATATGCGAATCATGATCTACCTCGTATTTATTAAATTCTAATTTATAAATTAATTTCAGACATATAATTATTTACGAGTTACCGATAGACCGCATCTTCTGCCGCCATTTTCTTGAACTCGTACATATTCGCCCAGACGATTGTGCCATATTCAAGATCAATCATTTCAAAGGCAATTTGATGATATCGTGATACCGTCCCATCACTTGCACGTGCATCAAGTGAGGTGATGGTGCCACCCAACCGGTAATCTGCTCCGGCAGTAGCCTGAGTCTTTCTGATGGTACCACCATCCACCACGCCATCTCGTTTCATTGAACGCTCATCTTCGACCATTTTGGAAAGATGTCTCGCAACAAATACCATTCGCCCCAATGCCGCCCTGTTGAGCTGAATTCGAAGTCTGTCAGTGATCAATTTTTTATTGATTCTACTGGTCGATTCATTGGAGAAATATACTTCATCGACAATAAC
>QZLB01000181.1 GCA_004796425.1 Desulfobulbaceae bacterium
ACTGACACTATCCCGAACGATCTGCACGATATCAACCGGCTCAAGTGTTCGTTCATCCTGCCTGCTGAATGCCAGGATCTGCTGCACCAGCTTGGTAGCTCGATTCGCCGACCCAATTATCTCTTTCACATCATCCGGATCGCCGCTATTGTGCGCAAGATCATCTTCAAGAATTTCAGCATACCCGATGATTGCATGCAAGATATTATTGAAATCATGAGCGATACCTCCCGCCAGGGTACCGATTGCCTCCATTTTCTGAGACTGCTGCAGTTTGATGATATTTGCTTTCTGCTCGGTGATGTCGGTGATAAAGCCCTCCAACCAAACTTTATTGTCCACGCTTTCCCGCTCGCATCGGCCACGCTCCCATACCCAACGGGTTTCGCCCTCCTTGTTAATAATCCGATATTCAAGCTCAAAAGATTGATTCTCTGCAACCGCTGCCTGCACCGTATCCCAGACATAATCGCGATCCCCTTGATAAATAAGATCCCCATACTCTATAACCGCACCACCGATGATCTCATCAACCTCATATCCCGTTACGGTTTTGCATCCCTCGCTGATGTAACTCATCGACCAGCCTGGTTCATTTTTACAGCGATAGACCATACCCGGCAGATTACTTATCAGCGTAACCAGTCTCCGTTCACTGCGGATCAGTTTTGACTCGGCCGCGGTGCGCTGCTCGATCTCACCGGCAAGTCTTCTATTCCACCACAGGGTAATCGCAATGATAACAATTGACACAGTGGTAATGATCACGATCCAGCGAACAATATCCGTTGTCTTGATGCCATATTCATAGCGGACCGATATCCACTGCTGCCGCATCTGTTGATGGGTTTTCGGAGGAATCAAGGCAAGTGATTTGTTGATTGCTGAGAGCAGCAGATCAAGATCTTTTCTGACGGCGATTGAAAGAGAGTAATTAGCAAAATTGGTATGGCCGGCAACTTTGAGGTTGGTCAACCCTTCACTGTCAATGATGTGGGAGGCCGCCGCGAGATTTTCAATGGCCGCGTCAGCACTGCCCGATGAAACTGCCTGGAGTGCCTGCATGGGTGACGACACGTGATAGGGAATATAGGTGATATTGTTCTGGGCCAACAATGTGTCCGTCTTAACATTGGGTTTGATTGCCAAAGTACGGCCGATCAACTCATTGGTGTTACCGATGTCATTCGTTTCTTTCCGGGTAACAATTACCAGCGGGTAAACGATATGTGGTGTAGAATATGCCAGGTACTGAGTCCGCTCCCGGGTAATCGCGGCACAGGTCAAAAGATCGATCGTTCCTTGCTGCATCCCATCAAGAACCTGGTTCCAGCCCATTGGTGGCATGTACTCAATCTTCAGTCCCAAATCTTTGGCAATGAGTTCGAGATAGTCCGAGGCCAGACCGACAAAATGTCCTGATTTGTTAAAATATTGAAAGGGGGGAAATGCCTGTGGGCCACTGACTCGAATTACCGGGTTATTCTTCAGCCAGGCTTTTTCCTGTTCGGTCAACTGTGGTGAAGATGGCAAAGCGGTCGACGAAATGAACAGCGGAAGCAACACGACCATCATCATGAAAAGCGTATTGATTTTCCGTTGTCTAAATGCCACAGGACCTCATTTCTATTTGAATTATTATCTCAGCCACTCGATTTGATTGTATGCGCGTTCACTCCTTTAGTCAAACCATTCTCAAGCTTTCCTCAGAGCCAATGCACAGTGCTTGAGAGAGCGACAGGATCTGGTTGTTCAGTTTGAATAAAATGGTTGCAAGATCGTGACCCTCAGTGAATCAAAGACGTCTTTTGTCGCTGTGTTGGACTACCGGTTAAACCACATTTTATCCACTGATCCTTTGCCTGAGATAACTGGTGGCATGGTTGTTCACTTTGTTTATAAGCACACAACTCGTGACCAACAAAGGAAGCAGCACTAAAACAATGAGATGCCCAAGAACAGGATAATTCTGGGCAGGAAAAAGAGTAACGACTTCACGAAAAAACAGTATATGAAAAAGATAGAGTGGATATGAAATTGCTCCAATGAAGCTGATGATCGGTATTCTGACCCCCATAGAAATTGCATACTGCGAAGAGACAAGCAGAAGCAGCAACGGATATATTGTTGAGACAGAGATTTCATACAAAACAGGTACGTGAGATCGATACTTCACGATAATCATACAGCCAACAAGGCTTGCGAAAAGTGTCAGGTAATAGAGCGTCTTTTCTTTTGTGCCGATGTCATCACGACATGATTCAAACACCGGTATAAAAAGTGACAAGGCAAACAGTAAAATATAGAGGAAAAACAACCCCCTCCAATGTCCATGCACATATTTGCATAGATAGATAAGAGTGGGAGGGGCAACATCTGAAAGGAGGATATAGTTCAGCAGTACAAATCCCAGGATGAGGCCAACAAAGGTGAGTACCCTGTTTTTATGAATCAACACATAGACGAGCGGTGCAACCAGATAACACTGGAGGATTGCCGGTATAAACCAGAAATGTCCAGGTGCTCTCACACCGAGTAAGGTAAGCAACGAGATATCAACGTTATGAACAGTAGATTGGACGATATATGCAACCCAAAATAAAGGAAAGATCCGAATAATCCTCTGGCTGTAGAAGGTGAAAATGTTTCTGGTTACCTTTTGAGGCCTCTGAGCGAAAAGTTTCTGCAGGGAATAAGCGATGCTATACCCACTCATCATAAAAAATATACCAATCAACAAATTGGCAAACCCCTGGCTGTCCCCGCCCACATTCAAATTCAGGTAATGATTGAGCAAGACTGCGATAATTGCAATTCCTTTGAGCGTATCCGTTGAATCGAAGGTACCTTTGCTCCTCTTGTTTGACTCAAAAAATCGCATGTACTAAAGGGATCCTCCTATTCTTCCGGCATAGACTGAGGTCGCGGCCATGATGCATATAAAACGATACATAACCGTATGTTGAAAAACATCATTACTCCTGATTGCCAGAACAGTTGGGCTTTTAAGGCAATTCAAGTATACGATTGACGGTTGCAACAAATTCATCTGGATTGTCTGGCGTAAATCTTAACTCTTTGAAGATACCACGCTTTCTGTGCAATCCAACATGATCAGACAAATCGGCCAGATCCAGCTTTAAAGCCCACCAGGTCGTCCTGACAACCGGCGGTTTGTGTAACGAGATTGAGTACAGGTCATCCTTGAAGATCACGAAGGTTTTTTTACAGAAGAAAAATTTGCAGCTCAGTTCAATTCTATCACCATACAGGGCATAACGGTTGCCCTGATTCAGTCTCGTTGTCGACGATTCATACAACACTGTTCCGTCCAGTTGGGTCATACGATACTCCTGTGTGATCAATTTCCCGCTCTGGTATGCGGGGAGCGTCACACTTGTTTTTTTCTGCCCAGCAATCTGCGTAGTATCTTCACCCAGAGGGTATGAGGTGTGCGGCACACGTTGTCATTATGATGTTGATTATATACCTTGTCCAGACAATCCTCGAGTAGCGCATCATGGAGCCATTTCACCACCAGGTACCAGGATAGCAACCCTTTCAGGTTCACCTCCATGGAGATGGTATGCTGCAGTCGGGTGAGTCCCTCTTCAATTGAAATGAGATCAAAACGATGAATCCCGACAAATTCTTTTGGTGCAGAAAAACTGAAGATTACATGGGAACCGTACTGATACTCTTCGACACAATAGCCAATGGGCCCATGCCCCCCTTTTGACTTCTGCTGCAGCCCCTGATCAAGAACCATTGGCAGCCATTTTTCATAGGGCCAAAGTAAGTCATCTGGAGAGGAAAGCGAATCCAACAGTGTGGCCAACGTCTGGGTTGATAGGGTGTAATCCCGGTAATGGATATTGTTGATTCTCATACTCAACCATGCCCTTTATTGCATTCAGTGGATCGAAAGACTCCCCCTCACATACGATCTCGCTAGAGTTTCAAAAGAAAACGACACTCGTGGTCCCCGCCAAGAACCGTCTTCTCCATAACCACTTCAACTTCTTTACCCAAGCCCAACATGAGTTTATGTTTGATGTTGCCGAGGGTACAATAGCAGAGCGTTTGAGAAGCACCTGTGGGATTATTTTCGACCAGAGGGCAGTAACAGCGATCAAACACCAAATAATAGTTGCCAGCACGTTTCTCCAAACGCCAGTGGCGGGCCAGGAGCTCAAGAAAAGCCTCTTCGCTGTCGGCCTGCTCTTTTAACGCAAGGAGTTTTTCATCGGGCAGATGAGTGAACGGGCAATTGGCTCCACACGTTTCGATAATCGCCTGTTTCTTTTCCTCATCCAACTCCTCATCAAGAGTCGTCAAAAGCGTTTTTATCCAGATTTCTACCATTTTCATTCGTCACCACATAGATCTATGTCAAAATACGGCGAGTACATTGCATGCCACGATGATAAACGCAGCTTCAGCATATCATTTGTTAAATTGTCCATTGATCGTGTTAAGATTGGAGCTCGATCCGTTCTTTTTTGGGTAACTTACTGACGACCAGTTGGTATGAATCAGCAATGAGCGCTTCCATTAAATCATCAGACACTTCGTTAACCAGTGATATGGTTACCCAATGCTTTTTGTTCATGTAATAGCCCGGTACCACTGAGCTGTATTGACTCACCAGCATTGCTCCATCATCAGGGTTGCATTTGAGTGTCACCCTCGCAGGGGTCTCTCCCTGAGATACCAGGGCGAACATTTTCCCTCGAACCTTGAAGACCATGGCCTCAGGTCCAAAGGGAAAACTGGACTCAGCGCCACTGAATTCTGCCAAATAATCTTCTATGTGCGCTTTATTCATTACCTGACCGTGCTTGAATTGGTAATCGCCTGTTCTTCGATAATTGCACGACAATCATTGGCAATTCTCAACTTGAAGATGGGGACTTTAAAAGAGAAACAGAATAGTCCCTGGCATATAATTGAACGGGTATCATTGTAATATAATTCATCAAAAACCTCAGGAAAAACTCACGCTTTTGGTTTAAAAAATCTGTAAAATGAGATCGGCAATCCCCACTCACAAATCCACATTGCCGTCTGATAAAGGATCTGGCAAACTGGCATGAATCAGATTCGTATCGGGATATTCGAATCGCAACCTTCAGAACGAGACAATCATGCATTTCACCATTGAACCAATTGGCATCATCCATTCACCTTTTACGGAAAAAGAAGCGTGCCCAATCCAGGGAGCAACCAGTAATCAGGCAATCGGCCGGGTTGAGCTCTCCCCGCAATATGAGGCGGGTCTTGAGACCATTGAAAGCTTTTCCCACCTCATACTCTTTTATGTTTTTCACCAGGCTGGAGAAGTCATACTCTGCCGACCAACGTTCCTGGATGATCAGCCTCATGGGGTTTTCGCCTCCCGCCATCCGTGCCGACCGAATTCCATCGGCATTTCAATTGTCGAACTGAGAAGCCGAAATAACAATATTCTCGAAGTTGGCGACATTGACGTGCTGGACGGAACCCCGCTGATTGACATAAAACCGTACGTGCCAAGATTTGATCATCGCCCCACTGCAAATAACGGCTGGGTAGCGGACAAAGAATTTACCCCAAAACCCGCTGGCCGGGAGTAACCACCGCTGGTCGTCAATCAATCACCACGATTATCTACGTTTGAGTACGACCAGTTTTTCTTCTGCCATCTTCCTGGCATACTCCGGTAAGCCAACCTCACCGATCATCTTTAGAGATGCTTTTCTGTCTGATCTGAAGATGAAGCTGAACAAACGCGAAACAAAATTATTAAATTTCCTGCACTCATCCACATCTTCGAAATCCTGGCACCCACTGCAGGTAGAGAGCCCGCGTTGCGCAACACACCCTCGTATCTGGCACCAGCTTGCTTTGTCATTCTCTGCACAGCCGGGACAACTCCCTTTTCGGTATTTATGGCAGTTCCCGCAATAAAGACCGCAGGCTGAAACAAGTGCTGTGTCTGAATCACTCATGACTGCCCCCCTCAATAGAGATGTAAATGGCCGCGGAGTCAAGAGACCGATATTCCTCAAAATCACACTGGTAGGTTCGCTGGGGTGCACCCTCTTCCTGAAAAAATTTCCAGACCTGCTCCCACAACTCAAGAACTGCGTGGGGCATGGAGCCGGTAGTCTCAAAACAGAGAAATGTACCCGCTGGAATGGTAATGCTGACACGCTCCCTGGCGGTGAAATCACCATCGGTACCCACGGTAATATCGTATGCGCCCTGCCAATCTGACTGATAGTTTGAATAGACCCCATACCCTTTCAACGCCGAACTCGGATCAACCTCCACCACTTCCAGAAATTGCCGCCACAAACCTGGAATTCTCGCCTTCTCGACATCCATCTCCTGCTGGTTGGTCGTGCGTGCGGTGAACCCGTTCACTACAAAGCTTTCTACTTTCATCTTTTTCATCATCCTACTCCTTCTCTATTTGAGTCTGTGTTCTTGGATCTGGTATCAATTGTGCACCATTGATTAAAGGGTAACAGTCTATTGTGACAGGGGTATGTCAGGTTCCTTTCTTTTTTCTGGTAATGGGTTTCTTTTTATGATCCACTAGGAAAAAGTCTGTGTTAGGATTCGTAGCCAAAAACTGAAAACCTGATCAGGAGAGACCAATGAAACTATGCCACCCCCCAACACTCACATCCGTACTGCTCTTTCTGGCTCTGATTCTGAGCCCCTGGACAAGCGCTGTTAGCGGTGAACCGGGCGCGTTCTACCTGAAGGGGGGACTTGGCGCATCATTTTCCGCCGATACTGATTTTTCAGATCGAGATTGCAACTCGAGCGATCCTGCCGCCCTGTTTGGTTGTGGCACAGGGAACAATGGGAAGTCATTGGGTTCAGAGGGTGATTTCGGTACGGCATTACCGCTTGAACTTGGGGCGGGATACCAGGTCAATGAGTGGCTCAGAACCGAGCTCCTCTTCACCTACCGGGCAGGTTTTGCGTACTCGGGCACCAGCAATTTCAGTCAGATCGATCGTACCTTTCAACAGAAGGTGGATGGGGATGTGACAAACTTTTCAGGTATGCTCAACGCCGTGTTTGATTTATCCCCATTTTTTAATGGGAATTGCGGGAAGCTTCATCCGCTTCTTCTCGGCGGGATTGGTTTTTCTTATAACGAAATTGACTCCATGACCTACCAGTTCCCCACCACCTCAACGGCAACTCCAGACGGTTCGACCACCCAATTTGGCTGGAATATCGGTGCAGGCGCCGCGTATGAGTTCAGCGACAGGATCAGTCTCGAACTGATCTACCGTTACAGCGATCTTGGCAGAATCGAAACTGATGCCGACAAGATGGTCATAACTCGAAATAGTGACAATTCAGTTATTACCGATTCGATCACGATCGATAAGACCCGGGCAGATTTTTCAATACATGAAGTTCTGTTCAGTGTGGTCTGGTATTTTTAGCAAGATTGTTCAATCACCACGCATATTTATAGATTGAACGTTTGTATTTGATACCGTCAGATTGTGGTGTCATAATTGGCCATCATTTTTACAGCAATTGACCGAAGACGCTCGCGATAGATCGGTGGTGAGATCACCTCCACCATATCACCAAAACTCAGCAGGAATGAGACGATCCAATCGCTTTCCGGAAAGGAGATCTCGACCAGGAGACTACCACTCTTCTCAACCGCGATAACCTGCTCATCAAAAAATTCCTCCACTTTGAACCTGACGGCAGGGTTGAAACGTAAGCACAGCTTCACCATGGGGCGAGCAGGTGTATCCCCAAGAAATTGCTTCGGATCAATCCTTTTTCTGGCAAATCGTTCTGCCAGGGTTTCTATTTTTTTGATCCGGGTAAGC
>QZLB01000295.1 GCA_004796425.1 Desulfobulbaceae bacterium
CTGGCAATAATTGCGCCGTGGATGAGCATCCCGCCCCTTTCCTCAACCACACCGGCAGCCAGCGGAACGACAAAGGTCAT
Source organism: Desulfobulbaceae bacterium (assembly GCA_004796425.1). GTDB lineage: Bacteria > Desulfobacterota > Desulfobulbia > Desulfobulbales > Desulfocapsaceae > MADRE3. The sequence continues at coordinate 81 of QZLB01000295.1, forward strand.
ATTTGGATCCACCCCCTGACATACCAGGATATCCCCTTTCTTGAACGATAACAGATCCTGGGGCGTTTTTATCAGCCTTGCCGGTCCGGATGCTATTCCAGGACCGGCCGCGTGGCCCACAATCTGTCGCGACGAGACCCATTTTTCAGCAGTATTCTTATCTGGTTCAGCCGATGTCTTTACCCCCTGATTCTCCGGCACAGGGCTTAACGCAGGTATCTTTTCAAGCAGTGCCATGTCTTTTCTTGCTGTGGAGGGTTGAATAAGCCTTTTCTTCCCTTCCTGAACCGCTTCATACAGACAGGCCTCAATTCTGCCCAGGTGAATGTTGTCATCGTCCCGCAGGCGGTAGCTCTCCCTGCCTAATTGGAGGACATCCCTTGCAAAATCCCGGCGGTCGGCTGGAAAACTTCTGATATATGTATCTTTGAGTTTGACAGTATCGCTGTTATCCGGCTTTTCAGATTTCGGAGCCCGCTTGGCAAACTCGATCAGCAGTTGAACCACGGCAGTCTCACCATACTGGCATTCACTGCCGGCACCGGTTGCGCAGGACAGATCACCGAATTGATCAATAAAAGAATCCAAAAGTTCTCTGAACGGATGCCCTGCAGTCGGCATCTGTTCGTTCTCAAGATTTTCTTTAAGGTTTGGATCATTACGAATCATCCTTGCAAGTTTTTCAAGCAGATTGTTTCTTTCCAGGCTTTTCAAACCGGTATTTTCAAGCAGATTCATGAATTCATACGGATCATCCGGTGTGACAGCATCATTGTAAACCTGCCCGAACAGCCTGATCCCATGGGCAAAAGGAATGAAATCACTCCAATAAGTTTTTACCCAGAAATCATAAATCTTTTGCCTTCTTTCGATTTCATTGCACAGGGATTCAACGGTAAGCAGTTCAAGGTCTTGTTGCTTTAATTTATCGACCTCCGATATCATCCGGGGAATCAGGTGATGTTCAATCTTATCGTACAGATTTTTTAAATTTTCATAGCTCCTGTGCAGGGTGAGATACCATGATCTTTTGTCATCGGTTTCATCAAACCCGGTGCTGGTAATGGGTCTGGCCTGGAGCATGATCAATTCGTTATTATGGATTGTCCACTCCACATCCTGGGGTTTGCCAAAGAGGCTTTCAAGCCTGATGCCGGATTCCCAGATCTGATGAATGTCTTCATGATTCAGCGGTGGTGTTTTCGCCACCGAGACGGTCAAATCATGAAAAGCAACCCCTGTTTTTGCGGGCATGGCATATTGTTTCCGAACAGCACCATCATGGCTGATAATTCTTCCGGTGGTACGGCTCAAGATCCATCGGTCCGGCTCAATGTCACCGTCGACGAGGGCCTGATTCAGACCATAGACGGCCTCAATGACGGACTCATTTGAATTGGACGGATTTAGTCCAAAAAAGATGCCGGATCTGTCTGAGGGTACCAGCTCCTGAATAACCACTGCCATCCGACTGGTCTGGAGATCCAGGCCCAGTTCTTTCCTGTAAAGCAATGCAGCATCTGAATAGAGCGATGCCCATACCAGTTTAACGTGTTTGATTATCTCGCTGGTCCCTGACATATTTATAAAAGAGTCATGCAGGCCTGCAAAAGAACTTGACGCACCATCCTCGCCAGGTGCGGATGATCTCACTGCCACAGGTATATTTCCACAATATGCATCAACCCGCTGCTCAAGATCTTTTTGCATATCCCCGGGTATCGGTGTGGTTAAAAAATAATTGCGGATGCGTAACGCTGTGTCCCATATTTCTTCCCAACGCATCTGTTCAAGCGGTTTTCTGTTAATTTCATAAAAAACTCTGTCTCCAAGGTGGGTCTGGGTCAGATAGTCTTCAAAAACCTGGCAGGGTATACAAAAGGTCTTTGGAATGCGGATACCCAGGGTGCTGATCTTGGCCAGACAATAAGCCTTTCCGCCGACCTGCCCTTTCCCGGCATCTAAAAACTCATGAATTTGGAGAAACCTTTTCATGGTTTGATCTTGACTTCGACGACATTTTGAAACCGGTTGACCAAGAAGTACCGGTTCATGGTGATCCGGATGAAAGCCGTGGTAGGTGCTTGAGAAAAATCGTTTAATTGAGGGTGTTTTTTCAGGTATAGGTCAAGCGCCTTTTGTTCAATTGTCTTGTCAACTACCTCTGAAACCCCCATGCCGGTAACTGATATGGCGCTGTAGATGTCATCGGCTCTGTTCCGGCTGTCATTCACAAGAATTGAGACTTTCGGGTTTGCTGTCAGATTTTCGTATTTACGGGTTGTACTGGGGGTTAGGAAATAAAAGTATTCAAGATCAGGGCTTACAGCAAAGGCAATAAGGCTTGAATAGGGCTGCTCGTTTTTCTGGGTCGAGAGAACGGCAAGGCTCTGTGATTCAAATAGATCTGAAATGTTTTTCAATATCTGTTCTCGGTTATCGCTCATACAATAATCCTAAAGGAAGATGCCATGGTCATCATTCAAGTAGCAGGCATTTCTTATTACACTTGATCCATATTCGGCACTTATACCATGTCGCCCATTCTCCCTGCAAGAGTTCCACTGTATCGTGCATCCATATAGTGTTAAAACCTCATCAGATCAGTGGTTACATCATTGATCTCAATTGTGATCCCTAGGGCATCGCCTTGATCTCTGTTCCGATCTTTTTGCCGCCGCCTGCCACGACATAGAAACTTGCATGTGTGCTGCTGAAAGCTAAAATAAGATCCAGAAGAGTTACGATCAATACTGCCAATGACCTTAAGGATGCATGATAGTTCTCCTGGTTTATTGGTGAATATCAATACCTGATTTATAGCTTGATCGATCAGAGAAGTCTATTTAATCGTCATTGCAAATAGTTGCGGGAGGACAAAAGGAAATCCCGTAGCGGTTTGTGAGCACTCTCTGAGTAGCATTATCCCACCCCGCTCGCGCCTTCCAAAGAGAGCGAACATTACCATTTAAGGGAAAAAAAAGAATACATTGGGATGGTGGCGCTGAGGGGATCGAGTTTTATGCTCCGGGAAGCCTGTCGTTAATCAACTTTGCTTTTCCATCATGCCCAGCAGTGTACGGCTCTGATGTACTTGTGAAAATAGACGAGAAAGCAGAGGGTGTCAATGGGAATCTAAAACCTCGACTGATATAGATATGTCGTTCAGGCGGTCTGAGGGTTACTCTGCTCTTGCATATACAAGATAACCCAAGACTGTTACTCAATTTCTTTTATTTCGATGTCGAATTGCTCTATTTTATTAAGCCAAGCATTAATGAAGTCATCCCCACCGTTTGTGAATTGACCATCTTTTTCCATTAAAACTTCCATTGTAAACGTATCCAGGCTATCATCAGTTTTAATAACCGGTAGAGTATCTTCAGGGTCACCATCAAATGCATATTCAGTGATCTCCCAGTGATCAGGTATTTCTAATTCTGCCTTGATTGTTACTTCGATTCTTTTCAAGATTGGTCTCCTTAATGAGTTGATGTAAAAGTGGCATTTGGAATCGATCAAAAACACAATATATTATGATTAGGACTGGTTCAATGATATTCTTTGCATTGCGATTTTAATGTCTCAAAAGGTATAGGTTTTGGAACACGCTCGAAAAACGCTGAAAGGCCCATTTCATTGTGTCACAAAACCTTGTGATTTTATTCCTACACACCAGTTCTCAAATGGTCTGTGTTTTTAGGTACACTTAATTTTGTACTTCAACCACGTTTTGACAAGACGTCTGTGTTATAGTTTACATACTCCGGATAACCACCTCAGACATCTGAGAATATAAAAAGGGTCTTGAGAAATCCTCAAAACCCTTGTCAGCAAACCCTTAAAGTAGTGGCGGAAGTGCATGGGAATCGAACCCACCCGGGAC
>QZLB01000024.1 GCA_004796425.1 Desulfobulbaceae bacterium
AGTGACCTAAGCCTATATGGTTATGGAAGTTCATTGGTAGAAAGCTAACAAATGGTGATTTTTCATTGTTAGTCAGAACTTGAACTTCACCGATAATCAGGCTCCTAAACCAAGTATCCCAAAGGCTACTTTCACTCCACCCTCTGTCATTCCCGGTCCATCCAGTGTTGATTCTTTGCTGATTATATTTCACTATGCTTATAGTGCGTCGCAGCCTATAATAGCATTGAAAATGATCAAATGAAGAAAAAATGAATGGGACATTTTTTATGATATCACCATACCGGTTTAATTGCTTGACCGATTGGCAAAAACCACCATCAGGTCTCTGGTTTTCGAGATTAGCTTTTTGAGCTTTGAGAAGGGCTTTTAAAATCATGTCTCGCTTGTATCGCGTCTCATTCGAGAGAGTAACGAGCGTGTGGACAACATCATAATCGTGGCATGCCTCGCCACCTGGAGTTGGGGAAAAAAAGCCATCTCTGGATTGTAATGAGAGTGCCACATCGATTATTGCCTCATGATGGTGCAATTTTCTTCCCCAATACCAATAGATTACGAATTGGTGTAAACCGTTTTGAATACCATGGTATGAGTGGCAGCTTCTTTCTTGCCCCCAAAAACCACTCGAGTTCACGTATCGATCATGAAAATTAAACCAGACATCGATAAGATTTTTATACTTTTGTTCACCTGTGGTCTCATACAGGTGGGTAAGAAAAATGGCCAGAAACATTGCCTTGTTTCCAGAGCTTGCACGTCCTTCATCGCATCCACGCTCGTATAAGTACTTTTCTATGGATTCTGGGTCACCGTATTGCTCCATAAACTTGAATTCATACCGGGGTTTTTCGCCAAGAATTGCAAGCGCGCTTAAGCAAAAACAAGTCAGCTGGTAACGGTTTCGCTCATGGTCGAAATGGTGGTAGGGCCTGGGCTCATAGTACCCATAATCAGGGTTTTGGAAACTATTGAGGTGTATGGCCCACCCTTTCTTCTTTTCATCAGAAAAGTTGCTCGTTTCACCAAAGAGATCGTAAATAAACAGAGCAAAACAGGAAGTAAAGGCAGAATCATCGGTAGACGCACTCAACTTATACCGATACGGGTTTTCGTTGACTCTTAAAGTTTCCAGCCAAGTTAAAACTTCTATTTTCAGTTTCTTCCAGTCCATGTTGCTATTTTCCGGAAATCATTATCTCAAAGAGCGCTTCAACTTTAGGAAACACATGATCTGTGCTGAATGTTTTTTCTGCGTAATGCCTGGCACGACTGCCGATTTCTTGGCAAACTCTTTCATCACTGGCCAGCAGATCAACATCCTTGCACAACTGGCCCACTGTTCCTGACACAAACCCCAATTGTTCATCCGCTATGAGGTTGTCTGGATCAAACAACAGGGAGACCGTCGGTACTTCTCGCAACCATGATTGAATAAAGGTGTTTGGAAACCCCTCATTGCCAATACTGGAATTAACAAATACAGATGCCTTTTCAATCAATTCATTGCTTGCTTCAAGATCAACGTCTTCGATGTATGAAAAATTGGGTTGTTTGGTCATGTCCATAATTTCTTGGCGGTAATGCTCATCTGCCATTTTGCCAGCAAGAACAAATTGGTATGGTCTGTCTGCCAGCTGCTTTGCCAGTTCGAGGAACAGCTCAGGCTGCTTCCATTTTTTAATGCTGGCAAGCCATAATATGACGGGTGGATTTGATTTGGTGACTTTCGATTGATGCTTCGGATGCATGTTTCGAATCACCGCCAGGTGAGCCGTGCTTGATTTTTCTATTTTGCGTTTCTGATAATTGGTTTGACAACAGATTAAATCTGCACTTTTCATTGCCCGGTAACTGCTGAGATCCTGAGCGCCCAAGCGTAAAGCAGTCCAGAGCCACCTCACTGGATTTCTTGATCCATACTCTTTCAACCTCAGACTATTTCTGAATACCCTGCAATCGATATCCATTGAGAGTGCGAATACCAGAGGAATGTTATTCTTACTGCAGTAGTGGTAACAGGCTTTCGTGAAAGTAGATCGTCCTCTCTGGTAAATAATATCCGGGTTGATTTCGCTGAGAGAAGTAGAAATCTCCTTTTCCACTGTTGCATCGACTAATGACGACCGTATTGGGTAGAGTTTGACTCCCTGGTCCACCTGAGCACTCTTTATATCTGGTGTAAGATAGGTGACATGCCAGCCTGAAGATGCAAGCTGAGTTGCCAATAAAAACATTTGCACCTCAGCACCACCAATGCTTTTTTTGTAGTAATGCCGAGCCACAAAACAAATGCTTTGAGAGACTGTTGTCAAATTCCTACCTGTGTTGCTTCTGGTAAACTGAATAGTCATCAAGAATCTGTTTGTAAGACTCTAATCCAGCAAAGGATCTGTTAACGTAATCAACTGGTTTTAAATAGAAGTATTCAAGATTCTTCATTTTGAATTTTTTCAGATCTCTTGCATCATGGAGTTTGTTACCGACGAATTTTTCAAGTCTGTCAAGTTCATGATCTTCACTCATGAATTTTTCAAAATTCACTACAATATGATCACATGCTGTAAGCTTCAATATTTCCAAAACTTGTCTGTTGTAGACGGTCCAAGCCTGAAGAGACTTTAAGAGGATGTGGGGCTTTTTGCGCCTTAAGTTCCTTTTCTCATAATGTTTCATTACCTGGGCGGGATGCCTGAAGACAACCACAAGTCGATGCTCTGGCAAATATTTCTGCCATTGAGGATAGGTCAGGCAGGTACGTGGATCTTTGAAACCCCAGTGACCATTATCATTTTGATTATCAGCAATTATTTTCTCGGCTTTGGCCTTGAAGTTGATAGCTACCGCATTTTCTGAGGTGTCTTTGGGCAAGATGTCAAGACTGTAGATATCCCAGCAATCGAGCAGATCTTTGTTTAGGGAGGCAGTGGAAATACGTTCATATTTGTTGCCGGTATCATAGTCGGGGTCACCATTATCTTCGCCGATCATTTGAATACCAGACTTATGCAGTATTTCAGAGACGAGGGTTGTGCCTGATTTATGCATCCCGAGAACGATATAAATCACCTTCCGCACCTCTGATTAATTGAAGTAAGCTTATTGCTTCGTACCTGAGAGCCAGAATGCATTTTTTACCCCTGAAATAGGAGAAATCAGGATGTTTTCCTGATAGTTTTCTATATCTGCAAGTTTATCAAGAATAGACTTGATTTCTGTCACCGTAAGGTCGGAAAATTTTTGATTACGATAGTTTTTTTGTGTTTTATGATTACCAGCCCGAAAAAGGTGAAGTGCACGTGTCAAGGCTGCAACAACTCGTTTGCTAATCATGTATCCACCCTGTTTGTTATCATGATCTGGTTTTGTTGCAACTCGGTTCCTCTCAGATTTTGCAGATAAGTCAAAAAGTGCACCGCATACTCTTGTGCTTGCAAGACCATCGAGTTTATGAAAGTTATCTTCCAATAGACCAATTTGCGCATCTTGTAAGGCTCGATCAGATTGTTCAGGAGAGCGGGTTAAGCTTTCAATGGCGTCCATTAATTCATCTTTGGAGAATACTTCATCGCTTACCGCGTTTGGAATATAAACATCGACCGTGGGATTTTGAATCGGTCTATAAGAAATTACCGGCCTTCCGAGTAAACTGCCCTCGATACCTGTTGTACAACCATTATGAATTACAGCCTGAGCTGCAAGGGCCCAAGGGTGCACTGACCACCAGTGTGCCACATGAACATTGGTCAATTCTTTAAAACGCTTCTTGTATACTGCATGGTTTTCTGAGGGGTGGGGTCTCACCACAACATTCAGATCCTGGTGTTGGGCACTTATCTCTTGTATCATTTCGATAAAGTACCCAAACAACTCCTCCTGAAATTGACCGATTTCAGGATTATCATATAAAAGTTTCTTGTGATCGAGCTTTGAGTCGAAATGATTGAATCTGCCAAACTTGGTGTTTATCAGGATAAAATTTTGATACTTTTGCCGAAGATACTCTGTTTGTTGTTGGAAAAAAGTGCGTAAATTTGGCATCAGCAGGTCAAAACATGGGTTACCCGTGATACGACTTTGTGTATGACCATTCTGCCGGTAGTCCCTAAAAAGCCGGTCGGTAGCTTGTCCCCAAGAAAGCAGCAGATCGACATATTGAAGTATTTCTGGGGACAATCTTTTAAGGTACATTTCGGGGGAGTAGTAAATTCCTCCCTCTGTATCAAGGACGACAACTTTTGTTCCGTTCTTGGTTAACGTTTTATAGAGATGAGCTCTTGATTCCCGGTATACCGCACTATCCCCGATGTATATATCAGGTTGGATTCTTCCAATGTTATGTTTGATCGAGGACAGATCACCAATTGCTACGGTGGCTCCCTGTCGGACTAAATTGTACCCGAGCCATGTTTTCCCGTCGAGTTCGCGTACCTTCGTTTCAACAGGTAACGCAATTACTCTGCCTGAAAATGTCTTGTTATCCATTCAAGATATCTGAATTTTTAAGATGTTCAGTAACGTTCAATGGTATGGGGTGGTATGTTTTAATTAGCTCCATTTATGCCCTCTAAACATTTTGTGAAAGGCAATTCCTGATTTATATTTGATTACAGTTTCCAACATGGAGTTTAAAACATCTTCAGTCAAAAGATTTGGTTTCAGGCCTAACTTTTTGAAACCGCTGTGGGCGGGGTTGTAATAATGTTCCTCTGCTTCTTTTCTCGGATTTTCAATACGTTTGATACTCACGTTCAATCCAAAATTAAGGCCGGCGTTTTTTACTTTTTCAGCAAGATCATTAACACTAAAGGTTTCAGTAAATTGATTCAGAATCCGTAACTCCCCCTGATCTACAGGATTCTCAGCAGCCAGCCTTACACATTGAAGGGTATCTTTGATATTGAGATATCCCCTTGTCTGCCCGCCTTTTCCATAAACCGTGAGCGGGTATCCTGCCACCGCCTGAACAATGAACCTGTTCAATACCGTGCCAAAAATTTCATCATAATTGAAAAATGGAAACAAACTATGGTCAATATCTGTTTCATCCGTGTGCAAACCATAAACCGGGCCCTGCATTAAATCAGTAACCCTTAGGCCCCACGTCCGTACATAAAACCAGAGCAGGTCTGTATCCATAACTTTTGTAGTGTGATAGAGACTCCCTGCCTGCCTTGGGTAGAGAAAACGGTCTGTTCTGCCTTTGTGTTCAATATCAATCCAACCTTCTTCGATATCGATATTCGGTGTACCATATTCCCCCATGGTTCCCAGTTTGATGATATGGGCAGTTGGGCAGAATTCCTTTACTGCAAAAATAACATTTGCGGTCACTCCGATGTTATTGGAGATGGTCAGGCTTGCTGCTTGCCTGTTCATCATAGAGAAAGGAGCAGAGGGTTGTTCTGCGTAGTGTATAACAACTTCAGGAGTAAACGATTTGAATGTCTTTTCAACGAAATCCCAATCTTGAAGATCACCAATAAATGGTAAGATATCTAATTCGGTATGTTCACGCCAGATGGTTATTCTTTCGAGAAGATTTGGTACCGGGAACAACGGTTCAACACTATTTTCCAGACAAAGCTTTCGTCTTAAATAATTATCAACCACTGCGACTTGGTGACCAAGCTGAGAAAAATGCATTGCAGTCGGCCATCCTAAATAGCCATCACCACCTAATATCAGTATTTTCATAATGTGGGCTCAATAGACTAGTTAGTCGTCAAGTAAATCGTTATCCTCGAGGTATTTGAGTACTTCAGAATGACTCATTGGTTGCTCATTCATCGAATTGTAAGCCTTGGCTATAGTTTTTGATTTTACATCCTGATATGCATATTCAATATCATGATAAACGCTTTTGAATGCCGGTAGAACAGAGAAAAATTCAGCCAGCTCATAGGTCCTTCTTGTTTCTTCATCATTCATCAGCTCTTCATACAATTTCTCACCAGATTTAACGCCGATTATTTTGATTTCTATCTCTTTTGGGTCATAGCCGTGCCTAGGGGCAAGCTTGTCAATCATGACCTCAGCTAAATCTTTTATGTTCAATACCGGCATTTTGGTGATGAAGACCTCACCGCCGCAGGCAATAAGAGATGAATTGATTACTAATCTGACCGCCTGTTTGATACTCATAATAAATCTGGTCATTGCCGGATCTGTCAAAGTTAAGGGACCACCGGATTTAATCTGACTTTTGAAGATAGGTATGACAGAACCGCTTGAACCCAAAACATTTCCGAACCTGGTGGAGGCAAAAATGGTGTTGTTGTCCCGTGCGTTACTATTAGCAGCAGTAATCAGTCGCTCGCCCATTAACTTTGAGGTGCCCATGACGTTTGTCGGGTTTACTGCTTTGTCTGAACTCGTAAAAAGTACCTTTTTGACCTGGTTTTCCCGCGCGGCATGGATCACATTCTGAACACCTAAGATGTTAGTCTGGACAGCTTCGAAGGGAGATTTTTCACAAAGGATTACATGCTTGTATGCAGCTGTGTGGAATACAATATCAATGCCTTTCAATTTTTGGGTCAGTTCATCCCGGTCTCTGATATCTGCTATATAGAAAGAGGAATTTTTAAATTTCGTATACGCTTGTTCAAGAAAAAAGATATCACTTTCGCTGTTGTCCAAACCTATCAACTCTTCGACAGAATAATTATGAAGAATTTGTTTGACGAGCTCGGACCCGACAGTCCCGCAGCATCCTGTTATTGCAATTTTTTTTCCATTCAATTCATCGTTCATAGTTCCACCATGAAACAGTTTTGGGTAGATACCAGCACGGTTCACTACCTCTCATTTTAGAAAACGCAGAACTTTATCGTAAACCTCAAGAAATGGCAAACTACAAAACAATTTGATGTTTAAAAGCCTATTGAGAGCGAAACAATAATGGGATGTATTGAGAACTTGTCCTGTCCCAGCTCAATTTTAACTCCAAAACTTATGAAAATATACAGGATAAAATCGTGTGATATTTACCTTCAAGCTGAATTTGCAATACTTATTGGTACTTGTTCAATTCCTGGATATGCCAAAAAGATCTCTGGGTCTATTTTTTTGCTTCGTGGTTTGATTTGCATTATAAAGGGGACAGATATTGTGTGGCTCTTGCTTTGTGAATAATTCAATTAAAAAATTGCAGAGCGTTATTTCTCTTATTTTACTATTCCTATATGACAAAGATTTTTGTTGTTGGCAGCTACGCTGAATCCTTGATCAATTTCAGAGGAGAACTTCTCAAACTACTCGTAAACAAAGGATTTACGGTGGTAGCCTGTGCACCTGATGCCTCTGATAAAGTGCTTCAGAAACTTAAAGATATCGGTGTTGCATACCGCGATGTAAGCCTGGATAGAACAAGCATTAATCCTTTAAAAGATATCCACAGTTTTTTGTCATTGATCTCCCTGTTTTTAAAGGAAAAACCTGATTACTGTCTGTTTTATACGATCAAGCCAGTGATTTTCGGTTCGTTGGCCGCAAAGGTTGCTGGTGTCCCCAATAGATTTTCGATCATCACTGGTTTGGGCTATCTTTTTATTGACCCAACAAAAAAGGGATCATGGATAAAACGTATAGTAAATGTATTGTATCGAGCTGCATTAAAAAGAAATGCACGTGTATTTTTCCAAAACCCTGATGATTGTCAGGTGTTTATACAGGAGCGTATCATTTCAAATCAACATCCTTTTTCCATTTTAAATGGTTCAGGGGTCGATTTAACCTTGTTTAGTCAAAAGAGGCTTTCACATAGAGCGCCTGTCTTTCTACTGATAGCCAGACTCCTTGCTGATAAAGGGGTCAATGAGTATGTGGAGGCTGCTCGTCTGATCAAGGAAAAGTATTCACAAGCAAGGTTTCAATTACTTGGTTGGATTGATTCGAATCCTGCTGCAATTTCACAGGCAACGCTTGAGTCGTGGATAAAAGAAGGAATAATAGAATATTTAGGGAAAAAAGAAGATGTTCGACCTGCTCTTGAAATGTGTTCTGTATATGTATTACCGTCCTACCGTGAAGGAATGCCAAGAACAGTACTTGAGGCTATGGCTATGGGCAGAGCAATAATTACCACTGATGTTCCTGGTTGTCGTGAGACGGTGGAAGAGGGGCAAAATGGCTTTCTTGTTCCACCACAAGACAGTAAACAACTGGCTGAGGCGATGGAAAAATTCATTTTGCAGCAGGATCTTGCTGAAAGAATGGGAAAACATAGTCGTAGAATTGCTGAGGCGAAATATGATGTTCACCAAGTAAACGAGATGATAATTACCGGTATGAAACTACAGAAGGACTAAGGATGAAAAGAATCATTGATCTCGTTATCGCCTCATTATCATTGGTTTTGTTTATGCCAGCGTTGATATTCATTTATTTACAGATACGCATTCGCTTAGGTTCACCAGTATTTTTCATTCAGCAAAGACCTGGATTAAGGGGCAGCCCCTTTAACTTGATAAAATTTAGGTCTATGAGAGATGAGACAGATGCTACAGGCAAATTATTAAGCGATGAGCAGCGGATGACCCCGTTTGGTTCTTTTTTGAGATCTACAAGTCTTGATGAATTGCCTGAATTGATCAACGTGCTCAGGGGAGATATGAGTATCGTCGGTCCCCGACCGCTTCTGATGGAATATCTTCCGCTCTATAACAAGGAGCAAGCCCGTCGACATGAAGTTCGGCCAGGCATTACCGGCTGGGCCCAGGTGAACGGTCGAAACAGTCTAGACTGGCCGGAACGCTTGAAAATGGATGTGTATTATGTTGACAATCATAACCTTGGACTAGATTTAAAAATTATCTTGATGACGGTAAAGCAGGTATTGAGCAGGCAGGGAGTCAGCGAAGAAGGGCACGTCACGATGAGTAAATTCAGAGGAAATAACGATGAGTGATGGTATTCAAACATTAATAGTTCTCTATGGTGCAGGAGGACACGCAAAAGTTGTGATGGAATCGATCCGCTCAAATCAGCAAAATTGTCGGTTGATTATAACCGACGACAATAGAGAGAAAATAGCTGATCGCTATCTAGGTATCGAGGTAATCGCACCTGAAGAATTACCGAGTGAAACCGGTGGTAAAGGTTTATACGTTGTCACCATAGGTGACAACAGTTCACGCAACAGAGTTGTTTCCCGTCTCAGTAACGCTGGTGTATCATTTGCACATGTTGTGCATGTCAGGGCGAATGTCTCCACTAGTGCGGAAATTGGTGCAGGAACAGTGGTCATGCCCGGTGCCACAATCAATAGTGAGACAATGATCGGAGAGCACACCATTATAAACACCAATGCATCAATTGATCACGACTGCCAGGTTTCAGATTTCGTTCATATTGGACCGGGAGCAACCTTGTGTGGTGGGGTGATGGTGGGAGAGGGCTCTCTGGTCGGTGCAGGAGCGACTATCATCCCCAATTGTCGTATCGGCATAAATGTAACCATTGGTGCCGGCACCACCATTCGCTCCGATATCGAGGACAATATGACCGTTTATACAAGTGGTGAGGTTATCATTAAGAAATGACAGAAAAGAGAATTTACCTTTCGCCACCCCATATGGGTGGCAACGAAGCAGCGTATGTTCGAGAAGCATTTGATACCAACTGGATTGCACCTGTTGGCCCCCAGATTTCAAAATTTGAAGAGATTTTTGCAGCCTATACCGGATCAGCGTATGCAGTCGCCGTATCCTCCGGGACAGCAGCCCTGCATATGGCTTTAAGATACGCTGGGGTTGGCGCCGGAGATGAGGTGCTGGTATCAAATTTTACTTTCATTGCTTCGGTATCACCCGCAATTTATCTGGGGGCAACACCCATCTTTATTGATTCTGAAGAGAGCTCCTGGAATATGGATCCGGATCTGCTTGAATCGGTGCTTTCTGCCAAAGCCAGGGCTAACCGGTTACCCAAGGCACTGATCATTGTACATCTTTATGGGCAAAGTGCTGATATGGACCGGATCATACCCATCTGCCAGAAATACGGGGTTACCGTTGTTGAAGATGCCGCTGAAGCGCTCGGTGCCCGTTATGGGGATAAGGCCCCGGGGACTTTTGGCCAATCTGGCATATTCTCTTTCAATGGAAATAAAATCATTACTACCAGTGGGGGTGGGATGGTGGTAACAGATGATCCTGAGCTCGCTGAGAAAGTACGGTTCTGGTCTACTCAGGCAAAAGAACCGGTTCCTCACTATGAACACAAGGAGATCGGTTATAATTATCGTTTGAGCAACGTTGCTGCCGCCATTGGACGTGGACAGATGGAGGTGTTAGCGGATCGGGTTCGGAAGAAACGACAAATTTTTCAGGACTATTGTCAGGCAATAGGCGATCTCCCCGGGATTTCGTTTATGCCGGAACCCGCTTCCTGTGAATCAACGAGGTGGCTAACCTGTATGACCGTAGACCCTGAACAGTTTGGTGCGACCAACACGGAGATAATGGCAGTACTTGAGCAGCAGAATATCGAATCGCGACCGCTCTGGAAGCCAATGCATCTGCAACCGGTTTTCAAGTCTGCGGAATATCATGGTGGGCTGCTATCTGAACAGTTGTTCAAAACCGGGTTGTGCCTGCCTTCCGGCACTGCCACCAGTAGTGACGAGTTCGACAGGATATACGCTATTATCCGTGACTGTTGTAGAAAATAATGATATGAAACTCCAGGTTTTTCGTTATACTCTGCGTCGAAAGGCGACTTTTTTGTGTTCTGACAAATAGTTGGTGATGATTAAAAAAGTACTGAGAAGAATACTATTCAATCGATGGGCAGCATTTATGCACGATCTGTGCTGGGTGCCCGTGGTGGTGGTGTTAAGCTACTGGGTGCGCTTTGATCTGTTCGCCATTCCGGAGATTTACGTCGAATCAATGGTGAAAATGATCGTCATTTCATTACCAGTACAGGCAGCCGCATTCTGGTATTTTGGTTTATATCGGGGGCTCTGGCGTTATGCTTCGATGCAGGACCTGATCCGAGTGGTGAAGGCTGTTGGTCTCGGTAGCATTATCATCATCACCACGATTGCCATTGTTTTGACCCTCTACCGTGTACCGCGTACCGTTTTGGTTCTTTATCCCATTTTTCTGACGATCGGACTTATTGCCCCCCGTGTATTGTATCGCTGGCTGAAAGAGAATTCTCTGCAACTCAGAAAGAAAACCGGAAAAAGAACGCTGATTGTTGGCGCGGGATCAGCCGGAGAAATGTTGCTCAGGGATCTGGTGAACCGACATGATTACCTGCCGGTCGCTCTCGTTGATGATGACCAGACCAAACAGGAAAGAGAAATCCACGGGATACGGGTGGTTGGCAAGCTCGAAGATATATCCGAATTAATAGATTATCTTGAGCTGGAGCTTATCCTTATCGCCATCGCTAATATTGATCGTAAGATTATCCGTTCAATCATCAAAACCTGTATGCAGTCAAACGTTGAATGCCGGACGATACCCGCATCAATCGAGCTGGCAGATGGAAAAGTTAATGTCGATCAGGTCCGCCCAATTACCGTGGAGGATTTACTTGGCAGGGAGTCAGTACAACTTGACAGTGAAGCCATTTCCTCTTATCTCGAGGGAAAGCGAGTACTAGTAACCGGTGGCGGTGGTTCCATCGGCTCAGAACTGTCCAGGCAAGTGGCTTCAAAGCAGCCGAATCAGTTGGTGATCTTTGAAAACAGTGAGCTCAACCTTTACAAGATCGAACACGAACTCAAAACGAGCTTCCCTGAGCTCACCACTAAAGCGGTGCTCGGAGATGTGAAAGATGCTGACCGGGTTGAGTGGTTGTTCACCGAATATCAGCCAGACGTGGTCTTTCACGCGGCGGCATATAAACATGTTCCGCTAGTCGAGGCGAATCCTGCTGAGGGTGTAGGAAATAATGTTTTTGGTACGATCATGATTGCTGATGCGGCAGATCGATTCAAAGCCAAAAAATTTGTCATGGTTTCGACAGACAAGGCGGTTAACCCATCAAATGTAATGGGGGCAACAAAGCGAATTGCTGAGATTTATTGTCAGAATCTGAACAATTTATCTGACACCCATTTTATAACCACCCGTTTTGGCAACGTCCTTGGTTCGACAGGTTCGGTGGTCCCACTCTTCCAGAGACAAATCAGAGAAGGTGGCCCGGTTACGGTTACCTCAAAAGAGGTTCGGCGTTATTTCATGACCATTCCTGAGGCAACAGGCTTGATTCTTCAAGCGGGAGCCATGGGTATTGGTGGTGAAATTTATGTGCTAGACATGGGTGAATCGGTGCTGATTAGAGAGCTCGCTGAGCAAATGATCAGACTCTCAGGGTTTGAGCCATATACCGAGATCGATATTCATTACATAGGCTTAAGACCGGGTGAAAAACTCTATGAAGAGCTTTTTTATGAACAAGAAGCACTTCAGGATACGACCCATCCCAAGCTTTACCTTGCAAATAGCCAGGAAATTGATTGGGGTTGGTTCATGGACGAACTGCAATATCTCAAATCAGCAGTAGAGGCCAGAAACACTGGGGCTTTACAGGAATCTATCCTTAAAATTGTACCTGAATACCAAGACCCAGATAGTGAGAAGCCCTCCCTGCTTTCTGATGTTAACAAAGAGAGCCAACCATTATTGCATTCAGATACCGTGACGGAAGCACCCTGAAATCATGAACCTGAGCCGGATGAAAGATCATGTTGAGGTGGGCGGTGCAGACAGGTTTCGTCAGCTGGGTTTGTATTTGATTTTAGTGGGTTATCCGTTCTATGTTTTCTTCAACGCATATAACGGACTTTATTCCCATATTATTATAGTTCTATTTTTAATGCTTCTATTGCCGAGAGTTATAGCTTCTCGAAATGAACTGGTAACTGAGTTTCCTTTTTTGCTTCTGCTTTGGTCATATGGATCGATAGCTTTTGTTTCAATATGGTTTCCAGCCTCTAATTATTACGATTATTGGGGCTTCATGGATTCATTTTCTTATCTTGTTATTGGTGCAATAGGAGTTTGGTGTATAGGGCTTCTTGGGACAAGCGAGATTAAGATAATAAAAATAATTCTGTCGATTACAACACTCTGGCTTAGTACTTCTGTTGTTTTAGATTCCTACGGAATAGTAGATAAACAATGCTACCAGTGGTTGAGTTTTGGGAGAATAGTCTTTTATAAAAGCAATATTAATTATTACTCTTTCTGGCTATTGTTTAGTATGTGGGGGACCATAGCGCTTCTATGGCAACAGTCTAAATGGCAAACGCTTATCAGCATAATTTGTTACTGCTTGACTTGCTGGGCACTGCTTAAGACAAGCTCCGTAACACCACAAGTGGCTCTATTCATCAGTACCTTGGTGTTCCTTTTGTCTCTCATACCATTATCACGAGGACGATATCAGATTTACTTGATTGCTGCTTCACTCATGATAGTCATTCCCGTGGTTTGGGTTACGATCGCACCACTGAGATTTGAAGGTGAATTAACCTTTTTCAATCGATTTCCCATAATTGCTTCCTACCTGTATCTTTTTGATTTCAGTGCAACCATTATACGTGATTCCCCCGTGTTTGGTTATGGGTACGGGGCAACAATGAATATTCCAATATCAGTAGATAACCCTCAATCTTGGTTAAGATTCCCGGGAGGGCATTCTCACAACATTGTCTTTCTTTTGCTTATTGAATATGGTCTTTTCGGCCTTTTGTACTGTATTTGTTTCTTGCTGCTGTTATTCGATTATGTTTTTCAGAAAGTTATTGGTTTTGCAGGAGCACCAGCAGTTTGGGCTTTGTTCGTGAGTGGGCAGGTAATATTTTCTTTGAGCTTTTCAGTATGGCGACCTGATGTTGTTCTTTGTTATTGCATGTTTTTCATAATGCTTATTATAGCGGTCGGCCCATCAAAGCGAGAGTGGGTGACTAGAATGAGATCTCTTCTTGAGCCGGGAGTGGTGGTGTTGACCATATCGGCCACCCTGTTTTATATTGCTGATTAACTGCTGAGTTTCAAATTTCCATGAAGGTGACATGAATTAATGAAATACTATCCCTTGTCCTTCCTCACCACCATCCTGGAGCGACGAAAGCTGGTCTATTCAATGGCCAGAAGAGAAGTGTCCTCCAAATATGTCGGCTCTGCCTTTGGGATTGTTTGGGCGGTGGCTCAGCCACTGGTGATGATTTCTGTTTTCTGGTTCATTTTCAGTATCGGGTTCCGGGTAAGTCCAAGAAATGATGTGCCATTTGTAGTGTGGCTGGCCGCAGGAATGGCACCATGGTTTGCCTTTGCCGATATCATGAACCTGGCAACCTCGGCAGTAATCTCCAATGGCAATTTGATTAAAAAGACCTTTTTCCCATCAGAGATCCTGCCTGTCATTCGTGCGGTATCGGGTTTATTTTCCCATCTGATATTCGTTACCATTGTGTTGTGTTTGATTGGCCTGATGCAAATGGAGATTTCTTTCTATTTTTTTCAGTCACTCTATTATTTGTGCTGCTTGTTTTTTCTTGCCCTCGGCCTCTCATGGACCTTTGCATCTTTGACGGTTTTTTTAAGAGACATCAGACATATGGTTGCAATTGTCATGCAGGTTGGGTTCTGGGCAACACCGATCTTCTGGGATATCAACATGATGTCCGGGACGGTTCAGAAAATTCTCAAGCTGAACCCTGTTTATTACATTATCCAGGGATACCGTGAGTCATTCATATATTTCACCCCCTTTTGGCACCATCCCGTGTATACCCTCTACTTCTGGGGGGTGACCAGTCTGCTATTTCTGGGTGGAATGTTCGTTTTTGCCAGGCTGAAACCACAGTTTCCCGATGTTTTGTAACCGTTAATGTCAGGAGTTCAGGAAGAAGAAAACGATAACGAGATCATGACAAGCAGCCCAGTTACACATATTATTTCCACTCATCAGGTTGGTAAAACCTTCAAGCTCTACAAGAAGCGTGTTGATCGTCTGAAAGAGACCTTTTTGCCGTGGGTTAATAATCTTCACCGGCCGTTTCAGGCGCTGACAGATGTTTCTTTTGAAGTTGTTCGCGGTGAAACGATTGGTATAATCGGTCGCAATGGCAGTGGCAAGTCGACCCTGCTGCAGATTATCTGCGGAATCATGCAGCCAAGCAAAGGAACCATTGCGGTTGATGGGAGAATATCGGCCTTGCTAGAACTTGGGGCAGGCTTTAATCCGGAGTACAGCGGTCGGGATAATGTCTATTTCAACGGTTCAATACTGGGGCTGAGTAAAGAGGAGATTACAGCCAAACTCCCTGAGATTGAAGCATTTGCAGATATTGGACCGTTTATTGACCAGCCGGTGAAAACCTACTCCAGTGGCATGTATGTGCGATTGGCGTTTTCCGTGGCGATTAATGTTGAACCGGACATTTTGATTGTTGATGAAGCGCTGTCTGTCGGGGATGCACTCTTTCAGTCAAAGTGCTTTGCCAAATTCAGAGAGTTCCAGGAGCAGGGGGTGACGATTCTTTTTGTCACTCATTCCATGGACCTGGTGACCCGTTACTGCCAGAAGGCACTCATGCTTAATGATGGCAAAGCCGTTGCATATGGGAATGCCAAAGAGGTGGTTGATATTTACAATCGGACCATTGTCCGTTGTGAAAATAGTAACGGACCCACTGATTCGGTATCCTCTGAAGATGCTAAGGAACAGATTGAAAACCTTACGGGTTCAACACAGCAGAACGACTCAGAAGGTGTCGCGTTTCTTAGAAATGAAGATGAAAACAGATATGGTAATGGACAAGCCGAAATCATCGATGTCGGGATACAATCTCTCAACTCCGTGTCGCAACATACCATCGTACATGGCCAGCGTTATCGTTTCTGGATCAAAGTTCGCTTTCAGCAGGATTGCCAGCAACCGGTTTACGCCTACACCATTAAGGATGTGAAAGGATTTGATATATCCGGAACCAACACCCACTACCAGGAGATTGATACCGGAGAAGTAAAAGCGGGTCAGGTTGTGGAGGTTCATTTTGACCAGGATATGATGCTGAACAGCGGTTCCTATCTGATGTCTTTTGGCTGTGCCGGTTTTGTCGATGGAACCTATACGGTTTTTGATCGACGATACGATCTGGTAACTTTTGAAGTGGTCTCAGATAAACAGTCAGTCGGGATGTTTGATCTGGGTTCACACATCACCGTTAACCTCCTGGACGAATGAGACCATGACCGAGCAGACTCTTTCAGCCAGCTACCAACTCAATGAACAATCGGTCTGGGTCCGTGATCGGTATGCGGGGTTTGACTATTCGGACGGGACAGAGACGGAAGAGCGACTGCTGGCGGGTTTGCGTGAGGCAGCCGATCTTTCTTCCGGATCTGATGAGCTTCAGCAACTCATATCGGACTGGCCCAGTGAATATCACTTTTCACCGCTTCGCTCAAATCTGATCGAACCATTTGACTTCAGTGGGGTTGACTCGGTTCTGGAAATTGGTTCCGGGTGTGGTGCAATCACCCGGGCGCTTGGAGAAAAAGGGGTCGAGGTGGTGGCTCTGGAAGGAAGCCTCAGAAGGGCTTGCATTACCAGGGAACGCACCAGGGACCTGTCAAATGTTCAGGTCTGTTGTGACAGTTTTGAGGACTTTGAAACGACCCGGACCTTTCATTGCGTTACTCTAATCGGGGTGCTTGAGTACAGTCCAGCATTTATCAATGGAGATAATCCGATAAAGCGAATGCTTGAACATGCCCGATCGTTCCTTGCCGAAGATGGTATCCTGCTGATCGCCATCGAGAATCAGCTTGGTTTGAAATATTTTAATGGGTGCGCCGAGGACCACTCAGGGGCCGCATTTACCGGTATCAATGACGATTACACCAATCGCAAATATATAACCTTTGGCAGAAAAGAGCTTCAGTCACAGCTCCAGGATGCGGGTTTTGGCCAGCACGAGATTATCTATCCATTTCCCGATTACAAACTCCCCCGGGCCTTATTCAAGGACCCCAGTCTGACGAATAAAGCCCTCGGACCCGCCCAGATTATCAGTGGCTACCCTTCCCGGGACTACAGTGGTTCTGAAGCCCGACTCTTCCATGAATATCGAGCCTGGCCCTTGCTGGCCCGAAACGGTTTGCTGAAGGAGTTGGCAAATTCTTTTCTCGTCATTGGCGGTCAAGAGCGCGCAGATATCAGCAGATTCACTGGTGAGTGGCAGGCGATGACCTTCAGTTGCCCCCGCAAAAAGCACTACCTCGCCTGTAATGTGTTCTCCTCGGATGGTGTTGAGATTACCATTGAAAAGCGCAGGCAATATGCGACCCCATTAGCTGAGACGGTTGAGAAGAAGGTTACCATAAGGCAGATTTTTGGTTCAGAACCGTTTTTGCAGGGGACACTCTATTCAGAAAACCTGGACCTGATCGGAAACGTTGAAGATCCACTTGAATTCTACCTTTCCCATCTGGCACCCTGGATCAATTATTTGCAGCAGCAGTGCGAGGTATCCGGGGGAGCAACTCCTGCCGATTATCGGCTCAATGGACATTTTCTCGATTGTCTTCCGGCAAACCTGGTACGCAAAAACGACTCAACCCAATTGGGCGTTATTGATCAGGAGTGGCAATTCTCAGACACGTTGGAACTGGGTTTTGTAATTTTTCGAGGCATCTATCGAGAAATCAGAGCCAGACAGACGGAACTGCAGCAGGTTGGACTGCTTTCAGAACGAACAATTGTTGATCTTCTGACCACGGTTTTCTCCCACTTCCAGATACCCTTTGATGAAACAGCCCTTGAACGCTATCTTGAGCTGGAGGTTGACATTCAAAAAGAACTTATCGTTTATCAGGCTTCCAGGCAGGAATTGATCGACTATCTACGCGACTATGTCAGCACTGTCAATCGTGCTCTGCCCACCACTGCCGAGCTGCTGCGAGACGGATTGCTTGAACAGCGTATCCTGGTTGAAGAACTCCGACAGAAAAACAGAGCACTTACCGAAAGAAATAAAAAACTGAGATCAGATCTGGAAACCATACGGCAGACAATCTCATGGAAAGCGGGACGGTTTTTAACGGGTCTGCTGCGCTTTACCTTTAGAAAGTCGTAACAGAGTCATTTCGTGACAGGCAAGGAGCATTAATCGTTTGAGCAGGTTAAAAAGCCGCATTAGAAATCGCTACTATCGTGCCCGAGTCCAATGGCGAAACCATCTGCCCAGAGCGAAGCCCATTTTCTCGGTGGTGATCCCCATCTATGACCGCACTGGGGTGGTCGCGGAAGCGATTCATTCAGTTCTTACCCAGAGTTTTGTAAATTTCGAATTGCTCCTGGTATGTGATGGCTCTCCTCCCCAAACACGGGCGGTTGTTGAACAATACCGCGATCATCGTCAGGTCAGGATTCATCACTTTGCCCAAAGCAGTGGTAATGCCTGTCGGGCACGGAACCATGGGGTTATGATGGCCGCAGGAGAGTTTGTGGCGTTTCTCGATAGCGATGACATCGCTGCGGAGTCAAGACTTGAAAGAAGTTACTACTATTTATTGCGTGAAGGTGTCGATTTGGTCGGTGGTGCGATCGAGTATCTGGTGGAAGATGAGTCCAATCGCCAGTTTGAGAATGGCCAGATTGGTTTCACTTCAGAAAAGGTGACCTATCAGCACTTACTTGAGCAAAATATGCTATCCATATGCACAGTGGCGGTTCGCCGGAGCTGGTTGCTTCGGTATGGACAATTCAGGAAAAAAATGCGCTATCGTGAAGATCACGAGTTATGGTTGCGACTCGCGAGAAACGGATGCAGCATCCACAATGTTCCGGAGGTTTTCGCAAAATATCGGATTCATCAGGGAAATGCCGAATTAGGATACTTGAAGGATGATGACCATTGGTTCAAACAAGCGCTGACTTTGCACAAAATGCCATATCGACCAGAAATTGAAGCGTCAGGAGTCGAAGAAGAGTTATCACTTTGAGGTGAGGACCCGGGAATGAAAACAGTTGGAATTTTTCTCTACAATAATATTGAAGTTCTTGATTTTGCAGGTCCTTTTGAGGTGTTCTCAACCGCCCAGCGAATATGGACACTGGCGGGTCGGGATCCGAGCCAAGCACTTTTCAAAGTCGTGACCATCGCGGAACAACATAAATTGATCACGGCTCGTGGTGGACTCCAGGTTGTCCCGAACCATTTGATTGAATACCATCCCCACATCGATATCCTGATTGTCCCCGGTGGTATTATCGATCACCAGCTAACCAGAGCACCGGTAATCAACTGGCTGAGAACAACATCGGAACGGGCTGATCTTACGGCCTCGGTCTGCACCGGTGCCTTTCTGCTGGCCGAAGCGGGACTACTTGACGGCTGCGAGGTTATAACACACTGGGAGGACAGCGCCGCGCTTCAGCAATCATACCCAAAACTGATTGTCAGGGACCACGCCAGGTGGCTTGATCAGGGGCACATTGTGACATCTGCAGGTATCTCTGCCGGCATTGATATGAGTCTTCACCTGGTATCTCGTTTTGCTTCAATGGAACATGCCGAGCGTACGGCTCACCAGATGGATTATCATTGGCAACAACAGGATTGAGCGTTGCGTGCCCATTTATCCCGGTTACTCATTATTCGAAGAGAAGAGAACCACGTACGATTCGGATTAGTGCGATGGTTGATCGTACAGGGTGGACATCGCAGCGGCTTCACGTTCGATTTTTTCCACCAGGTGTGCAGGCTCAAGAACTTTTGCCTGAGCTCCGAACTGAAGTATTTTCATCATAATTTCCCGATCGTCACTTACCGGTAAACTCATCACAACATGGTCCTTTTTCTGACTGATCAACTGGTCCCGGTGCCAGTACTGATTTTTCACAAGATCCGCAGCACTGCCGGAAAATGAAATAACGGCAGTATAAGCGGGGTTTCCTGAAAAGATGCCAAAGGAGCGATCCAGATCGTCCAGTGAAAAAGTTGCATTTTGCGCATAATGGGACGATCCCAGCTCCGATGAATTGATCCGGGCAACGTGAAATAAGCGGGTGTCATTTCGCATGGTACACCAGGC
>QZLB01000119.1 GCA_004796425.1 Desulfobulbaceae bacterium
GCCATCAATGCAGCCCATCAGGAAAAGTTAGATGATCAGCAAATGGCGTTTGACTTGGAAAATACCAACCTGCAGCTTGAGAATATTCGTTTGATGACTACCGCGGTCAATGATCTGAACCAGAGAAGTGAGCTGATAGAAGATGTAATGGGTATGATTGGGGTAGAGATCAAAAATACCCAAAAGAACGACAAGCCACTGCCCAATAGCGGCGGCCCCTATATTCCGGCTGAAGATGCTGCCTATGATGATCTTTTGAAGCAAGTGGACAAGTATGTTGAAACAGTGAAAAAGCTTCCCCTGGGCAAACCATTACCAGGGCGCATTTCATCAGGTTTTGGTAAGCGTGTCGATCCGCTCAACGGCAAAAAAAGCATGCATGAAGGAATCGACATCAAAGGGGAACGGGGTGACAGAATCCGAGCGACGGCCTCTGGCAAAGTTATCAAAGCAACGAAAAATGGCAGCTTTGGCAATTATGTTGAGATCGACCATGGTAATGGATACATCACCGCCTATGCACATATGCAGAACTATCTGGTACGCAAAGGTGAATGGGTAGAACAAGGGCAAATCATCGGCCAGGTTGGGAGTTCCGGCCGATCGACCGGACCCCACCTGCACTATGAAATTCATTTGAACAAGCGGCCGGTAAATCCCAAAAAATTCACGAAAGTTGCCGATATATCGCGCACTTTCCCTGCCAAAAAGGATATCAACTAGAAGACAATGTTCACAAAAAAGAACGACTACGATAAAGAGATGAGCAAAGCCGAAGGAGAAACCATATCATCAATCATCGATAAATCGATGAGCATTACCGGCGAGATTTCTTTTAAAGGAAAAACCAGAATCGATGGTACCGTTACCGGCAACATCTCGGGTGAACATCTGATTCTCAGTGAGTCGGGAAAAATCATCGGTGACATTACGGTTGCTTCATTCATCTGCCATGGATCACTGGAAGGCGATATCAAAGCCAACATTGTCACGGCACGCAAGGGTTGTTTCATTCACGGTCGCCTTGAAGCGGGTAGTCTCACCGTCGAACCTGGTGCAACGCTTGACGGAGAAGTCAAGGCTGCGACCGCTGACAATAAAGCAACTCGCGTCGAATCCACTCAGAAACAGAGCGACACCACCAAGAAATAACGACAAATATGGTTTCCCAAAGACCATCAGGAATTGCAAACCGACTGATCTGTCCGGCTTGTGGAAATGATGAAGACTTTTTCGAATTGGCCAATGATGTGATCCTCACCTCGTTCTACCGGCAAAACAGTGACGGGAGCTTTTCACATGATACCGACGCTTCACAGATAAATGGTGATGTGATGCTTTTCTGCGGGGCATGCGAGGAGGATCTCACCCATTATCACCAACGCTTCAGGGAGATGATTTTTTGAATCGCCCCCCGCGTATTATACGTGATAATACCACTCTATTTAACCATTACCCGGATCTTGCCCACGGGGACATCATCTGCTGCCGTATTCGCTTGAAACCGGGCGAAGAGCATGTGCTCCTGGATTTAAGTCGGAAAAAAGTACACGCCATCCCCAGTCTTAACGCTCAATTGTGCTCCCGGTCAAAAACCTACCAGACCCGTTTATTCTCAGCATACATGTATCCTGAAACGAGGGTTATTTATACCCGGCATGACCTGATGGCAGCGATTTCCCGATACGGTCAGAATGGTATTGGTAAAGTGGTGCTCAAGCAGGAAGGCAAAAATGGCGGTATCGGTATTTTCCTGTTCAATCACATCGAAGAAATTTATTCTTCTTCATTTAGTTCCCCCTTGCAATACCCTTTCGTGGTGCAGCCATTTGTTGAACGCTATCGAGATATACGAGTTATCATTCTCAGCGACTATGTTGAAGCGTACGAACGGGAGAGCCTTGGGAGTTTCCGGCATAACCTGCATTGCGGCGGTGTTTCCAAACAGCACAATTTATCAAATGCTCAACTGGATTTCTGCAAAGATATTATGAGTAAAGGTGAATTCCCTTATGCACATATTGATCTGGTACTGGTCGAAGATCATTGCTACCTGGCAGAAATAAATTTGCGGGGTGGGTTGAAGGGAGCGAGCATCAATGGGCGGGATTATCAAAAGATGACCACCGAAATCGAGAACGACCTGTGTGAACGGTTCGCTGAAACGATGTCTTAATTATTTTTTTTAGGCAAAAAAAAAGGAGCCGGTCATTACTGACCGACTCCTTAACAAAACCAAACAATCAGGTGTGACTATACACAACCAGTCGGCTTCGGCAGACCTGCCATTTTACATGCTCCCTTACCTGGTCCAGATGGGAAGAGCTCGTAAATTCGCTTCAGCGGGAAACCTGTGGTTTTAGAAAGAATACGTACCATCGGTGCGATACCATTCTTCTTGTAGTATTCCTGCAGTGCGTCGATAACTTTCTGGTGCTCATCAGTAAGCTCTGAGATTCCTTCAGAACCTTTTACATAGTCAACCCAGTTATCATTCCATTCTTCCATTCCTTTCAACAGGAAGCCGTCTTCGTCTACCTGGAAGCTGTCTCCATTGTGTTCTACTGTGGGCATTTCATACCTCCTTGATTATTATTCTTTCGGACTCCGCAATACGATTTGCAGTAATCTAAATAAGCAACAAATAAACTAACTAGGCCTTAATACTATAGGGGAAAGGGTTTGTCA
>QZLB01000137.1 GCA_004796425.1 Desulfobulbaceae bacterium
GCCACCACATCGGCATCATACTTGGTAGCAATCGGGATCATGGCTTCGTAGCGTTCGGCCCGGGCCATGATAGAATTGATGATATGTGGTTTGTCGCACGGTTTTAAGACTTTCAATCCTTCTTCGATGGCATCGATGTTGGAAGTGTCAAGCAGCAGAGGAATGTCCGGAACGACCTCCTGAACAACCTGGCACACCCATGGCATAAGCTCGTGACCGTCTTTTTTTGCCGGTCCAAGGTTGATGTCGATATAGTCCATTCCCAATTCTTTTTGCTCGAGAGCCTCTTCCTGTATCGGCTTTGGATCACGAGCCTTGAAAGCACCTCCAATTTTCTTTGAGATGACATTCAGGCTTTCACCGAAAAGAATCATATCTTTCTCCTTTGTCTGTTGGTTTACCCACTATAATTCATACGTAACAGCTACCGCTCAATCAGCGATCAAGCGGTAGCTGTTCACTCTTTATCTCGACTTCAGAAAACCGGCGAGATGTGCTGATTCCCTCGGGCCGACTGTAATGGTCCAGCCTGGCAGTTCCTCTTCCACATCACCGGCAATTGCCGCGGCATAACCGGGTATGATCAGCTCGGTATGCTTGACCTTGTCCATAATTCCGCTCTTCTTCACGAAGATGCCGACATCATCACCACTGAACTTTCCAGCGGCCCAGGCGGTAAGTACCGAGAGTCCTTCCGAATCTTTAATGAGTAACCAGGCTGGAACCTTGGACGCCTCAATCTCACCTGAGACAATGAAGTATGTCAGGGCAAAATTGGTGGTAACCATGACCGGTGAATTTTCATCCGGATTACCAATCTCAAAAATACCTTCGGTAACCGTCATCGGTCGCTGCGGATCGGTGAAGATGTTGAGCCTCTCAAGCATCAGCGGGAACAACACCTCGGTGGTCAGATCTGAAAGCACGACAATTCCGCCATACTTGGATACATACATACCGGCAATAAGCGCTTCCATATCAAGGTTGGAAGCCATTTCGCACGGAAAACTAATGGTCGGAAAGCCCAGTGAGCGATTACTGTCCTTCAATGCTGCCCGTCTCAGTGCAACCTGATCCTCGAGGGCCTGCTTTACTTCCCGAGAACCGGTATCCAGAATCAGATCTTTGAGCCCCATTCCCGTCAGTTTGTCGGATAGGGCAATCAAACCGTCAATTGAGTCAGCTTTAATCGCCAAGGGCAGGTTATTGTCCAGGGCAATCTTACCAAAATCATCTGCGTTTGCGTCAGTTGCACAATAGATGATCGGGTTCTTAAACGCTGCGGCCTCTACTCCGGCTGCCATCACCTCTGCGTTATCACTCATCAGGATAACGTTAAACTCAGAAGTTTCTGCCACCAATTTGGCAAGTGCGGCGAAAGCACCCTTGTCTCCATTGACATCTTTTACTGCCGCCAGCTCGGGCCTGAGGTTCAGCCCCACTCGCTCATACTGCAGGGCGTTCCACGCTTTCAACTTGGTCTCAACATCTGCAGTTGCAGAATCAGAGGTAATCACACCAGCAAACAAGGTGGGATTGAAAAAGGTCTTCTCATGCCGGTAGAGCACAGTTTCACCACCCGACTTGGTAGCTCGCACCCCTTTGCCGATCTCAACCTGTCTGATCGGCGGTGCCGATGCCTCTTCAAGTTGAGCGCGCGCCTCATCCGAGACGTATGGACATGAATCGAGCTCTGCCTTGCCTGACGCAAGATTCATCGCAAAGGCAAGACATGTGGGCACGCCACACTCCTTACAATTGGTCTTTGGCAGGAGCTTGAAAATCTGCATTCCTGTTAATGCCATGGGATATTCTCCTTATCGTTATAAAGGTCAGGAAAGCGGGGGCTGGCAGGTTAAACCTGCCAGCCAAGACCTTTCTTGTTTAGGCGATCAGAGGCTCCATCTCCAGTGCAGGATGTCCTTTTTCCTGGAGGAATGGCAGGATCTCATCCTCGGTGATGCCAACCGTCTCGTCCGCAATCATGTCCGCAAAATTTTCGACACCAAGCTCTTTACCGCGCGCATTCAATCGTTCGGCAATTTCATCTTTGAGTACCTTTGGCATCCACACCAGCCTCAACAGACCACCGTCACCGGCGATAAACTTCTTCTGGGTAATATTGAATTTGGAATGTCCGACGAAGCCAGGTGAGGACGCACCACCACCCATGACTCCAGCCAGGGTGGTAAACTTCATACCACAGGGAGTTTCACCGGCATAATCACGGCCAACCGTCATGATACCGTTACAGGATGGCAGCATCGCGGCGATACACTCACAACAACCGC
>QZLB01000260.1 GCA_004796425.1 Desulfobulbaceae bacterium
AAAACCCGAAAGAGATAGAAAACAAACAGGCGCTTTTCGTGGTAAATATGGCTGAAAGGAAAATGGCGGGAGAGCTTTCTCAGGGAATGCTATTTGATATTGGGTACGCCGATGGTGTCAAACCATGTCTTGCCATGCCGGAGAATACCATACCCAACGGCACCCGCGCCGGATAACGAGCGCTATCCATATGAAGAGGTTATTTAGTAAAGCGAATCTTTTTTACCTGGCAACGGGTCTGATTTTTACCCACGAGCTCGATGGTATGATCAATTCCGAATGGCGGGTGTTGCCACTCACCAGCTGGCTCCCAGAGGAGATTGGAAGAACCGCTTATGTCTGGCTCCATGTCCCGCTGTTTGGAATCGTTATTGCGTTGATCTCAAGTAGCAATCTGACAACCCGCAAGCGAAGCAGGTTCTGGGTATCGGCCTTTCTGGTAATCCATGGTCTGCTCCATGCAGGATTTATGGTCCACCCTCACTATGAATTCAGCTCACTCCAGTCGAATTTATTGATTTTTGGTGCCGCAGTTTGCGGTCTTATCTTTCTTATCATGGATAAAAGAGACCGATCTGTTTAAGCTTTCCCAGCAGCAAACCCAGAAGGGAGGTCCAAATTAATAAGCAACCGGGGTCATTCACCCATCCGCACGACACTTTTATTTCTGCCGGCCTGCGATTCATCTCTGAGCTGCTCGCCTGGGTCGCTGGCCCCTGGGCAGTAGCGCAGATTGCCGCTTGGCTCATTCTACCAACCCTTCTCATCCTCGTCGGACTTCCCGCTATTTTCTCAACCCCAAACGATAAGCGTAACGTTGTAATTGCAACACCTGGCACCATCCGCGTAATGATCGAACTTATGCTCTATCTGGTCGCCGCGGTCGCTCCGTGGTATATTTGGTCCAACGGTTGGGCTTCGACTGCTGTGATCGTGGTGCTCATGAGTCTGATTACAGGCGGCCCGCGCCTGGTATGGCTGTTTAAAGGAGCACGAGTCTAAATCAAAATAAATGGTGAGCGAACTATGAGAGTGTTGCTGTCATCAATGGCAATTTTTATTTATCTTCTTTTTATGGCACTCCTCATGTATGCAAACACCGCTTACTTTCAGTGGGGAGATCCCGCACTTGGACCGCAAGGGTGGCAAATCTACTGGTTCATCTGGTCACTGGTGTATCTTCCCGTGCTGCTCTACGGCATGACCCTGAACAGTATCAAAAACAAGAAGCCAAAGGATCTGATCAAGTGCAATTCGGTGCTCACCCTGATGCTGCTGATTTTTGCCGAAATCTCCTTTGTGAATGATCTTTCCTGGCTGTTTATTATCATTCAATACCTGTTCCTTGGGGTAGCCTGGATCTATGTTCTGAAACTGAAAATGTATCTCAACAAACGATTCCCTTAACTTTCGGCCCTGTGGGAGAACAACATCCGTATACAACGCTGGTTTGACCTCGAAAACCATCGACGAGGGCAGTGTACTCATCTTGAATTGTTAGAAAAGTTGTTTGCCAGGTGACTGATCACATCTCTGCATCTAAGCCTCGAAATAAGTTGGTGCAGGAATGGAAATTACATGTTTCACTGCGCAATCATCAGGCTAAAATTTGTCAGGTTTTTTGAGGGTTGCTCCCATGGAAATTGCCACCGATACCATTCAGATCAGACCTTTTCAGTTGACCGATTTCGCAATGGTCTTCTCCTATATGGGGGATGAGGAAACCACCCATTTTCTGCCAAGTGGAAAGATGTCTGAAGATCAGGTCAGAACATTCATCGACAACAACACCAAAGCTTTTGCGGTACTGTTAAGGAAATCCGGCACGCTGATTGGTCATATTGATTTCTTTGCTTGTTTTGGCGATCACACCTATGAGATCGGCTGGGCGTTCAATAAAGCATATCAAAGAAAAGGATATGCCTACCAGGCCGCCTCAATGGTCATTGGTTATGGTTTTGAGCAGCTGGGTGTTCATCGCATTATTGCAACCTGTCAGCCGGAGAATCCGCCTTCATACAAATTAATGGAACGACTGGGCATGCGCAAAGAGGCTTTTTTTCGACAATGCATCCCTAAAGGCCAGGGGGTCTGGTGGGATGAATATTTATATGCGCTGCTGGCCTCTGAATATGAGACGGTTACCCACACAGATGTCAATATGAGCAGCAAGGGAGGATAAGATGATCAGAATCATCTTGAGTTTCGTTTTATCACTGCACATTATCACCCTCTCCCCATATGGCTTCTGTGGTAATAAACCCAAGGAGGAGTGGTCCAAGGAAAAACTTGCGCTCGCCATGCTTTATGCCGATGAAATTGGCTCCTCAGCCGTCATCGTCCTGCACAAAGGTGCGCTCGTACAGGAATGGGGTGATACTGGTTTGAAGATTCGAACCGCATCCGTAAGGAAGAGTTTGTTGAGTGCGCTCTACGGGGCCGGGATAGATCGCGGGCTGATTGATATTACCCTCACACTCGAACAACTCGATATCGATGATCGACCACCGGTGTTAACTCAGGCCGAAAAACAGGCGACGGTGGAGCAGCTGCTTAAAGCTCGATCAGGTGTTTACCACGTATCGTCTGCAGAAACAGATAAAATGAAGGCGATGCGTCCGAAACGCGGCTCTTTTAAGCCTGACGAGCATTGGTATTATAATAACTGGGATTTCAACGTGCTCGGAACCATTTTCGAGCGGCAAACCAATATCCCGCTCGATCAAGCATTTACTGAGTGGATCGCAAAACCACTCGGCATGCAGGACTTCATAAAAGATGATATCCAGCTGCTGTGGACTGATCAATCCCTTCACCCCTATTCGGTCTTCTGGATGACAGCACGTGACCTGGCACGCTTCGGTCAGCTTTTCTTACAAAAAGGATTATGGCAGGGAAAACAGCTACTGTCCGAGGATTGGGTCACCACTTCCACCTTTGCCCACTCCACCATTCAGAATGGCGGTTACGGTTACATGTGGTGGATCCGCCCGGACGGATCGTACTATGCAGCCGGATATCATGGCCAATATGTGCTCATTCTGCCAAAAGAAGAGGTGGTGATCGTCAACATGGTGTTTAGCGGAACCCCTGGCTTTGACTGCATGCCAGATGAGATCGTGAAGGAATTGAGACCGTTCCTCAATCCGGTATCGCACCGCGAGTTTATCGACCTTGTGGAGAAAATTTTGGCCGCGGGACCAGAGCATATCCGCTGGTGATTGTGAGGATCCTTTTGATAACGAAGTATCGGAAAACCCCATGTCCAACAACCTGGAAACCGTTGAAAGCTATTGCGGCTGCAACAGGAATTCATTATAAAAATTTAGACTCATGTAATGGTTGGATAGAACCCAATGCGGCACATTGATACGAACATCTAAGAAGGGACCCCATGGTGAATTCAATTCTCAACTTTTTTGTTAGAAGTGTTCCGAAATGTCTGGAATCGTTGATCTTAAAACCCTGTTAAAACAAATGTCCCCTGAGATCCAGGAAGGGGAATATGTGTTTTGCACTCTCAGCGGCAGCTATGCAGATTATGAAGATCTGCAACCACTTGCTTCTTTTGTTGAACCCGAAGGCTTGACACTGATCCTCCCGCTCTCTGCTGCAAAACAGGCGAACTTGCCCCATGAAAACCGGTTTAAACAGATCACCCTGACCGTACATTCAAGCCTCGATGCGGTGGGCTTAACCGCCGCGGTCTCGAACCAGCTGACAAGGTACGGCATCAGCGCCAATGTGGTGGCAGCCTATCACCACGATCATATTTTCGTCCCCGCGGCCCAGGCAGACAAGGCGCTGGAAGCCTTGTTAAAACTCGGAGAAATCGAAGTTCCATGACGATTCGCCTCGCCACAATCCATGATAAGGACCAGATTTACCAGGTTCATTACCAGGCCTTCTCCGCAGAGGAACGCAACATTGTCGCAGAGTTGGGCGTTAATCTGCTTTCTGAGAAGACAACCCCACCAATTCTCTCCCTGGTTGCCGAGATAGAGAGTAAAGTCGTTGGTCATATCGCTTTCAGCCCCCTGACTCACCAAACCTCCGGCCCATCTATTTATCTGTTAGGCCCACTTGGAATCTTGCCTGAATACCAGAGACAGTCAATCGGCACCAGATTGATACAAGACGGGATCAAACAGCTCAAAAAACAAGGAGTGGATGTGCTGATTGTTTATGGTGACCCTGCATATTATACCAGATTCGGTTTTAACACCGAGACTGCTATTAATTTCCTCCCTCCCTATAAACTTGAGTACCCATTTGGCTGGTTGGCAATGGATCTTAGCAGCCCTTACGAGCTTCCCGAACCAATTGAACTTGGCTGCGTTCAGTCATTGGCTGATCCTAAACTATGGTAAAAGACAGCGGTACATTTTCTAAGCTGCACACTTGGTGGTGAAATTATGGGCAAAGCAAAGATTATGATCGGAATCGTCGGTGATTTTGATCTGACAAAAATATCACATCTCGCCACAGACCAATGCTTTGGTACGTTTCAGGAACAGTACGGTCAGACCATAGAAAAAACATGGATACCTTCCACCACTTTGGCATCATCTGGAACGGAACAGCTTGCGCAATACCACGGAATCTGGGGAGCTCCGGGAGGATATGTTTCAGAGAGCGGAGCTTTGAGCGGCATCCGTTATGCGAGAAAACACGGGCTCCCCTATCTCGGCACCTGATCAGGATTTCAATATGCTCTGGTAGAGCATGCCAAAACGACAATCAAGATCGATAACGCCGGAAACGAGGAAAGCGCGATCCGCGGAACAACTCATATTATTTCAAAATTACCTGAGTCCTTGAGCGGTAAAGAACAGACCGTTTATGTACAGCCGGGTTCCCGCGCACGACAGCTCTACCGTTGTGACCAGAGTGTTGAGTCATTCCGATGCAGCTATGGGCTCAACCCCCAATTTCAACATCAATTTGAAGAGACTGGAATTTCCTTCTCCGGAAATGATGCTCATAACAATCCACGAATCCTCGAACGATGGGAACACCCATTTTTTCTGGCAACACTCTTCTTGCCCCAACTATTACCTGCTGAGCAGGGACTTCACCCGATAATCAATGGTTTCCTTAATTCCGTCTTAAAAACCTCGCGCCATACCCCATAAATGCTGCTATCCAAATATGGCTCAACGGACTGTTAAGGGCCTGTTAGGCATTGTTTAAATTACCGTTATCACAGCCATTGCCTCTTGCCGGCAGAATAGTACAAGAATATATATCTGAGCAATTCAGGTATGGAATTGTATCGGTTCCCCCCGATAAATCCCCTCGGATTGCCTTTCTGTTTGGCTGCAGGGCTCAAATCCGTATCTCGCGTCGTAAATAACTGAATCGTCTATGTTATGGCGGCTTACACCACGCGCGTGCTCGCTTTGAACCATGAACAGAAACGTGCCAAGAACCATATCAGAGAAACTCTTATGATCATTATTCATATCAACTAACTCAAGAGGGTAAAAAAAATGTTCAGTAAAGGTAAAAAAGTTGTACAGGCACTGGCCTTTTCGGCAACGATGACATTTGCCATGAACAGCATGGCGACCACGGAAATCCAGTGGTGGCATGCGATGGGCGGTGTTAATGGTGAACGAGTAAACAAAATTGCTGATGATTTTAATGCCAAGCAGGCTGACTACAAGGTTGTACCGGTTTACAAAGGCAACTACACCGAGACCATGACCGCCGCAATTGCCGCATTCCGGGCCAAGCAGCAACCGCACATTGTCCAGGTATTTGAAGTGGGAACCGCAACCATGATGGCTGCCAAAGGTGCCGTCTACCCGATCGAGGAGATGATGCAGGATGCAGGCAAGGACCTGGATAAATCAACCTTTTTGCCGGCGGTGATTTCCTACTACCAAACACCAGAAGGCAAACTGCTCTCCATGCCATTTAACAGCTCCACACCGGTACTCTGGTATAACCAGGATGCTTTTGATAAAGCCGGGGTCAGCGAACCACCCAAAACCTGGCCGGAAATGGAAGAAGCTTCGAAAAAATTGCGCGCAGCGGGCTATCCTTGCGGGTTTTCTTTTGGCTGGCAGAGTTGGGTCATGCTTGAGAACTTCAGTGCCTGGCATAACATTTCGGTTGGTACCAAGGAGAATGGCTTTGCCGGGTTTGATACCGAGTTTACCTTCAACAATGACCAGGTAAAACGGGTAATGTCCGATGTTGCCACCTGGCAGAAATCAGACATCTTTAAATATGGCGGTCGCCGGGGTGACAGTCTGCCCATGTTTACCAACGGTGAGTGTGGTATGTGGATGAACTCTTCAGCCTATTACGGTGGCATCAAGAAGCAGGCCCAGTTCAAATTTGGCCAGACCATGCTCCCCTTCTATCCGGATGTTATCGATCAACCGCAGAACTCCATCATCGGTGGCGCTACGCTCTGGGTACTCAAAGGTCATAACAAAGATGATTATAAAGGGGTTGCCTCATTCATGGAGCACCTCTCCTCACCAGAGGTTCAGGCCTGGTGGCATCAGGAAACCGGTTATGTTCCAATCACCAAGGCTGCATATGAACTGAGCAAAAAGCAAGGCTTTTACGAGAAAAACCCTGGTACGGACACCGCTATCAAACAGCTCAGCCTCAACCAGCCAACCCCGAACTCCCGCGGTATTCGCTTTGGAAGTTTTGTCCAGGTTCGCGATATTATCAACGAAGAGATGGAAGCAATCTGGAATGGTAGTAAAACCGCATCCCAGGCAATGGATGATGCTGCCAAACGCGGCAATGTTCTGCTGCGCAAATTTGAGAAGGCAAATATGTAACATTTCTCAACAGGTCTAATTGTATGCTGCCGCGACGC
>QZLB01000303.1 GCA_004796425.1 Desulfobulbaceae bacterium
GGGGAAATGCATATGATTTTCTGCCGCAACGTCCTGATCTATTTCAATCGTGAGCTTCAGGACCGCGTTCTCACCCTGTTTCACGAAAGTTTGCTCCCTGGCGGTTTTCTCTGTCTTGGCTCAAAGGAGAGTTTGAAATTCTCACGCGTTGCCGATTTATTCGAGCTGATCGCCGAACCGCAGATTTATCGCAAAAAGAGATAGCTATGGACACCGACCGTAAACCCCATACAGACCAATACGAAGCAGTGGTCATCGGTGTTTCGGCGGGTGGCATTTCAGCGCTTGGCCAGCTGCTGCCACAATTGGATAAAGCTTTTTCTCTACCGGTGATGATTGTCCAGCATATCGGCCAACAGGCTGACGGATATTTGATCAAACATTTTGCATCGCGATGCCCACTCTTTGTCAAAGAGGCGGAGGATAAAGAGAAGATTATCTCGGGTCATATCTACTTTGCCCCTCCCGATTATCATTTATTAATTGAACCACAACAATCCCTTGCCTTATCAGAGGAAGAAAAGATACATTATTGCAGGCCATCGATTGATGTACTTTTTGAAACGGCTGCCGAGGTCTATTGTGAGCGTCTCATCGGTATTATTTTGACCGGGGCCAATAATGATGGGGCAAACGGTTTGAAAAAGATAAAAAGCTATGGTGGATTGACAATTGTGCAATCACCAGAAACAGCGGAGGTCGACATCATGCCGAAAGCTGCAATAAACGCGTTTGAGGTTGATCATGTCCTGCCACTCGCTGACATAGCCCCATTGCTGGTAAAACTTGACCGCACAGGTACTGAATGACAAAAGCCAAAATTCTGATCGTAGACGACAAACCTCAAAACCTGCTGGTTCTTGAATCGCTGATCGATGACCCGGCGGTGGAGTTGGTCAAAGCGAGCTCTGGCGATGAGGCACTCGTCCATACCCTTGATCATGATTTTGCCCTGGTTTTGCTCGATGTGCATATGCCGGGTATGGACGGGTATGAAGTGGCAGAATTGATGCGCGGCAACAAAGCAACCCGGAACATCCCCATCATTTTTATCACCGCAGAACAAAAGGAACAATCGCATATCTTTAAAGGGTATGATGCCGGAGCGGTTGATTACCTGTTCAAACCCCTGGAACCAGTCGCATTGAAAGGAAAAGTTGCAGTCTTCCTCGACCTTTTTCACCATAAAGAGGAACTCAAGAATAAAACCGTCGAACTAGATCAGAAACTGCAGGAACTTGAGGAATTGCAGCTCGAACTGGAAAAAACTAACGAGCAGTTGACCCTGCTTTCCAACCAGGATGGACTCACCGGACTTTTGAACAGACGACGTTTTGATGAAATCTACTTTGAAGAATGGCAGCGTGGCCTCAGGAGCAAGTCTCCGCTGTCAATTCTGCTGATCGATATCGACCACTTTAAAGCCTTTAACGATCATTTTGGCCATATGGATGGTGATGAAAGTTTACGGGCGGTGGCCAACACCCTGGCATTATGCGCCAGACGTCATATCGACAAAGTTGCCCGCTATGGTGGTGAGGAGTTTATCGCGATCCTGCCTGATACCGATCTAGCCGGGGCGGAAAAAATGGCCCAGACCATGTGCGAGGAAATCTATCGCCTTGCTATCAACCACCCAGCCTCAGAGGCTGATCAGAAACTAACCGTCTCTATTGGTGCTGCAACAGCCATTCCTTCGATGGACGTTGAGCCGGAAGAGCTGGTAATCGCCGCAGACTCAAAATTATATGAAGCAAAGGGTGCCGGCAGAAACCGTTGGACATCTGGACTTTTAAATTCTTAATCTGTCTACTGCACGCCTGGTTTACTACCAATTTTTTCCTTCCTATTCATCACTTACCTGATATACAATAGAATTACTCCAACTTCAGTATGCGTTGAAATTAAAAAGAAATTAATCGATAACACTTTTTCCGATAAACGATTATGGATTCTTTTATCTGGGGACCAACCTTTATAACCGGAATCGATAAAGTTGATTCGCAGCACCAGGGCCTGGTCACGATGGTTAATGATTACGGCTCAGCCCTGGCCGAAGATAGTATTGATGAGTCGTTCCTGATTGAGACGTTCAGATCTCTGACCAGCTATGCCCAGGAGCATTTCACCACTGAAGAAGCGTTGATGGCAGAGGCTAATATTGACCGGCGTCATTTGCACTACCACGCCCAACAGCACGCCCAATTTGTCGAAGAAGTCATCATGTTGGCTCAAACGATCTCCACCAAGAACCGTGATGATTGCAAACTATTGCTGGATTACCTGATCAGGTGGCTCACTTATCACATCCTCGGCTCTGACCAGAACATGGCGCGGCAATTGATTGCAATAGAGAGGGGGGAATCACCGAAAAACGCTTATCTGGCAGAAGAGAAGAAGAGCGATTCGTCCACCGAGCCACTTCTGGCCGCCCTCAGTGGTCTTTTTGAAATCGTTTCCAAGCGGAACAGAGATCTTTTCGAGTTGAACCGTACCCTTGAAAAACGTGTAGAGGAGCGCACGAAGGACCTCGCAGAAGCCAATGCCGCTCTTGAAGTTATCTCGGTAACCGATCATCTCACCGGTTTGCCCAACCGTCGATTTGCCATGCAGCAGTTGCAACTTCACTGGGAGGAGTCTCAGACCAGTGGACAGTCCCTGAGTTGTCTGATGATTGATGCCGATGGTTTCAAAGAAATCAATGACCGCTATGGACATGATGCCGGTGATGTGGTGCTGGTTACCCTGGCCCGGGAATTAAAACACAGTTGCCGGAGCGATGATATTGTCTGCCGTCTTGGCGGCGATGAATTTTTAATCATCTGCCCTTACACAAACCTTGAGGGTGCGTTGAAGCTCGGCGAACAGACTAGAGCCCGTATTTCGAGTATGGAGGTCCCCGCAGGTGATGGCTTCTGGAACGGTTCGATCAGTGTGGGTGCGGGTGTACGATCTGCTGAGATGGACAGTACCGATGATCTGCTGAAGGCGGCAGATGAAGCGGTGTATATCGCCAAACGGGACGGTCGTAACTGCGTTCGTGCATCCCAGAAATAGCGTTCCTTCTGAAATCTCTTCTGTCTCAGCAATCAAAGCTGTAGTATTTACTATCATTATCAAACTAAAAACGTACCATTGCAGTATCGGAAAACTGACTTAGTATATAAATCATGTTACCGAGTATGAACAGAAACGGACTCAACAACGTTCTGTTTTGCTCAAACAACCGCAGCAAAAATACTAATGAAAAGAGGAGGCTGTTATGAGTATGCGTGGAGAGAATATTTCTAAGGAATATCAGAAAATGGTATGGATTCAGGATAAAGACGGTAAAGAGTACGCGTGCTACGCTGATGATCTGAAGTCATTGAAGAAGAAAGAAGATATGACTGACGAGGAAAAAGCACAATGCCTCGACATCAGTCAGGTCCTTGGTGACAGCTGGTAGAGATTATAAAAAAATTTAGCTATCAAAGCCCTCTCCAGCGTGGTTGCTGTAGAGGGCTTTTTGCGTTGGTTCACTTATGACAACCTGTAACGACAACAATAGCGAATGGAAATGATCGTATACTTCTTTTGAGGTCAAAATAACTCAGGGCATGCCCAACATCCTGGGGATACCCTGAGACTATTGTCGGAAATGTACTTCCCCATCCTGTGTTTCTAATATCCTTTACCTTGAATATGGTTTTTCAATTGTGCGATTTCAAGGCCTAATGAAACGCATTGTTTACCATCAATGCAATCATCGGCATCGGGTATTTCAAGATGATGGGAGAGCTCATGGCCGTCCTTGTGAAGGTGTACTTCAAAACAGTTTTTATTCTGGCTAAATTCCACATCGACATCGATACCGCAGGCACCGATTTCGGGATAGAGGTCGACTATTTTATTGCAAAGTTCGCTATTGGTATGCATGTCGTCACCCGCTTCGTTCCTCACATCCTCTGCTGCTTTAAAAATAACTATGAATCGACGGATTACAACGGTTCCAGGGCCACATTGTGGTGCAAAAAAAGTACTCATTCGGACCTGAATCTGATGAATGAGAAAATCACCGCTTGAAAAATCATCCATATCATCTATTGATGAGAGTGAGTAAAGAAAACAGGTGTGTGAAAGATATGGGTAAATTTAAAATACAACGACACGGCTATATTGGCTTAATCGTCATGCTGGTGGGCTTATTTGGCGATAATCTGTGGGATTCTTCCAACCAGCTGGTGGAGTTTGTTTTTCTTGGGCTGGCAATCGGTGGGTTCGCACTTGCCTATGATGGGATTGAGAAAATAAAACGATAAACCGTCGGAACTCACCTCAGACCATGATCATTTCATAAACTCAAAGTAAGATTGGTTACTTCTTCCAGTCTTGATAATACTGACCAAACTCTCGGTCCAACCCGGTTACATGGTCCTGGACCCAACCAATCAGTTCAGACTTGATATCATTTACCAGTTGTGGACTCATCCCTTTATCCTGATATACCGATTTGAGTTCCTGAAACTTTGCAGTAAATGCGGCGTGCGCTTCACGCTGTTCTGCTAGTCCCGGATAATCGGATTCATTCATATACTGTTCTTCGAGATTAAAGTGCCTGGTCTTATACTGATCCAGCGAGTCAAGCAATGAGACAATATGCGAGGACCGCAAGCCGTCATGTATGGCCGCCTGCAATTCGCCGATCAGTTGAAACAAACGCTTATGTTGAGCATCTACGGCTGAAATCCCGATCTTGTATTCATCTTTCCATTCTGGCATAGCTCAGCATCCTTTCTAAGGTTACGTTTTCAAGAGACCACCACCTCTCCGATCAACACGTTATGCTGAATTCTATCACGATTAAAATACGAAGTGAACGAATCACCCGTCTTTTCTCAACGCTTTTTCACCACCAATCTGTTTTATGAATTTATTTCAAATGATTAAGAACAGACAAGCCATAAATTCTTAGCCTGCTGCCGTTGGATTAAGCAGTTTCAGCCCCAACGGTTGCTCAATGGTCCGCAGCGCCTTGCAGTCACATAACTCGTGAATAATCACTTCCATGATTCGCCACACCTTGACCCCACTTCTGATACAGCCGGTAATCGTTTTTTCATTCCTGCCGCACGCCATATGCATATGAATAAGAGGTTCACCTTCATCATCAAGAAACAGTGTGCCGGAACCGGTCACTTCATGGGCATGTGCAAGTCTGGTGTGCATCGGTTTGAGTGGCAGTTCGCGATCGGTCGCAGGTCCGACTACCAGTTCACTGCCCTGGTCGGCACCGCCGACAATTACCAGTGAAGCGGCTTTAATATAATGGTCCCGGGCAAATTGCTCTATTACCTCATGGACGATTTCACCATCTTCAAGCCTCAAGACAAAAATTCTCCCCTGTGTGGCCTCAGCATATTTCATCGGTAATTACTCCTGGTTACAATCAATTAATCTAAATCTGCAAAATGCACGGTACGGATCCGGGCATCTCTGGCTATTTTATACGTTGCCTTGAGCTTCATGACTTCGGTTCCCTGGTAATCGATGAGCAGAGCTTCCCCGCAAACCTCCCTGCCATCAACTGAAATGATTCTGGCGTGTGCGGTGACCGCTCCCTGGACAACGGGTTGCAAAAATCTGCTGGTAAGTTCAATTGTCGCGAAATGAGTTGCTGGTTCCAGAATTGTTTTGATAGCCATCACCAGGGCGGTATCACCAAGGCTGACCAGTGCACCTCCATGCATCAGTCCCGCACCCTGGGCAAAGTCGAACAAGAACGGCATCTGGAGATGAGCCTTACCCTCAGCAGCACTTATAATTTTGATCTGCAGTAATTCTTCAAAGGGCGCGCACGTGATCCACTTATCCATTGTAAGGCGATGGGGACCGGTAAGACTCTCTTGAGTGGCCACTTCTTTCTGGTCACTCATTACCGTTCTTCCTCTATCAGCTCCAGATATAAATCACCACGCTGGCCATCTATCTCCCTGCCTTTCCCACGTAGGCGTAACTTCTGGCCGAACCGGCTTCCCGCAGGTATCGTCACCCTGAGCATTGTCTGGTTATCCCCATCCCCCGCAACAACCTGGATGCGCTTGCCAGAGGTCAACTCTTCAGGGCTGATTGGGGTGGCATACACAATATCTGCAGGAGCAAAACTCCCCTTTTCGATCCCTTCATCACCGGTGGTTGA
The DNA here is from genome assembly GCA_004796425.1 of Desulfobulbaceae bacterium. Lineage (GTDB taxonomy): Bacteria > Desulfobacterota > Desulfobulbia > Desulfobulbales > Desulfocapsaceae > MADRE3. Next base: position 6,179 of record QZLB01000303.1, read on the forward strand.
ACTGCCACTCAACAACTTGCTCACCACACTTTTGCCGACACGCTTCAACACTCCACCACCTGCAGGCAATCCTTTTTTTGCAGTTTTCAGGAGTGCCGGACCGGCAAGGGAGCCCAGGAAAAAAAGCCCGCCGAAGAGCATCCCTCCTTTACCACCAAAAAAACTTTTCCTGACGAATTGATTGTTCGAACGAAATCCAGATCGTTGGAATTCACGGAGTAACCCGTGAAACATTTGCTGAAATCGTGGATCATTGAAAAGATCTTTGAGAATTTGTTCCTGGGAGTAGTGAAACCCACTCCCATCTCCTTTAAAGGCGCCACCAGTCATACGCCATGCATCATAAGCCTTTCGCTTCTCCGGATCAGTCAATACCCCATATGCTTCAGCAACTTCTTTGAAGCGCTCTTCCGCCGCCTCGGAATCGGGATTGCGATCCGGGTGATATTTCATGGCAAGCGTCCGATATTGCTGTCGTATTTCCTGCTCCGTTGATTCACGGGTTACCCCGAGTATCTCATAATAATCCTTCATAAAAGTTACCACTGTTCAATCAATGAAAAACCACCACTCATCTGAGAAAAATAACCCGGCGACAAAAAAAATCCACCGGAATCATCCAGGTGATCGTTAACAAATCCGCTTTTTGCCGGGAAAACAATACATAATCTGCGAATTTCCCACAAAATCTTGCTTGCCAATCTCTGAAAGGTCACCTAGATTTAAAAGATACACTACACAATCCGAGAATGTGGAGGAGATATGGCCACGGAAAGTCAAAATCAAGCCCCGGTTATCACCAATCTTAATGAACCTCAATGGTATCTGAATCGCGAACTGACCTGGTTGTCTTTTAACCAACGGGTACTCTCTGAAGCAAGAAATCCTGATAATCCACTCCTAGAGCGTGTATTCTTTATCGCCGTGGTTGGTTCCAACCTTGATGAATTCTTCATGAAACGAATTGGGGGGCTCAAACAACAGGTCGGGGCCGGGGTAAAAAAGACCAGAGCCGATGGCATGTTGCCCCAGGAACAGATCGAGGCCTGTTATGAAGTCGCCACTGAACTATTGAAAGATCAACGGCTTTTCATGGAAGAAATTGAGGCACTGCTGAAAAAGGAACGAATATTTTTTAAAAAGTATGATGATTTGACCGAGACGGAAAAGCGTGAAATGGAAAAATATTTCAGGGATGAAGTGTATCCGCTGCTTACCCCGCAGGGCATTGACCCTGCCCATCCGTTTCCTTTCCTCTCCAATCTTTCCCTGAACCTTCTGGTAACGGTCAGTGAGGGAGAAAATGGCAACCGCTTTCTCAACCGAATCAAAGTCCCCCATGGTGTCGGGGTACCCCGCTTTATCAAAGTTGGCAGAAAAAACCTTTATATCACATTCGAAGAGTTGATTGCCAACAACCTCGACGAGCTCTTTCCAGGTTTGCAAATTCACAGTTGTGAAAATTTTCGCGTCACCAGAAACGCGATTACCGAGCCAATGACCGAACAGGCGAATGACCTGCTCTCCATGATTGAATCAGCACTTCGAGACCGGAAATTCTCCGACATTGTTCGTTTGCAGGTAAACGACGACATTGATCCAGCCCACCGCGGGATGCTTGCAGCGGAGCTGGGGATCGACGAACAGGAGGATGTCTTTGAGGCCCCTGGAATCCTGGCCAAACGTGACCTGATGGAGATCTGGAAGATAGACAAACCGGCGTTGCACTTTCCTGAGCATCATCCGTGCGATCACCCGGCATTACTGGCTGAAGAGCAGAACATATTCCATATTATCCGGGAGAAAAAATCCATTCTGTTGCAACACCCGTACGAGTCGTTTGAAAGCTCCGTTGAACGTTTCCTGAAAGAGGCCAGCTCCGATCCCAAGGTGCTGGTGATTAAAATGACCCTGTACCGTACCAGCTCAGATTCACGGATTATTCGCTATCTCCTGGACGCGGCACACAATGGCAAGCAGGTTGCCGTGGTGGTCGAACTGATGGCTCGGTTTGATGAATATGCCAACATCAAGTGGGCCGAAACCATGGAAGAGGCTGGAATTCATGTAACCTATGGCGTGGTTGGCTTGAAAACTCATTCCAAGGCAATCCTCGTGGTTCGACGGGACTATAACGGTCTCAAACGCTATGCCCATATCGGTACCGGCAATTACCATTCTGGTACCGCACGGCAGTATTGTGATGTCGGCGTATTAACCAATGACAGTGACATCTGCAGCGACCTGACAGAACTATTCAACTACCTGACCACCGGCTCAGCCCCGGTGCGGAAATATAAAAAGATCCTGCCGTCACCAAAGATACTAAAAAAGGCCTTACTGAGTAAAATCGAACGGGAGATCGCACACCACAGCCCTGATTCACCGGGACTGATCCAGTTTAAGAGTAATGCACTGGAAGATTCAGATATTACCAAAGCCCTTTACCGCGCTTCACAAGCCGGGGTCAAGGTTGATTTGATTATTCGCGATTCCTGCAGAATAAGACCCGGTATCCCTGGACTTTCCGAGAATATCAGTGTTATTTCAGTGGTTGGCCGGTTCCTTGAGCATGCGCGAATCTTTTATTTCAGGAACAATGGCGAGGAGGAGTATTTCTTCGGCTCCGCTGACTTGATGAAACGGAATCTTGAGTCACGTGTCGAAGTGGTAACGCCAATCGAAGATCCCAAACTGCAGGCGGGGTTGCGGGAAATACTTGATACCCAGCTGGCCAATCAAGTCAACAGCTGGGATATGCATGAGGACGGCACCTATACCAAGCGACAGCCGAAAATTCCAGAAGAAAACAGAGGTGTACACGATATTCTGATCGAACTGGCTGAACAGCGGCTGGCAGTCATCCCCCACCTTAAAAAACGCAGAGCAAAGAAACAGGCGAAGAAGAAATCCCGAAAAAGAAATTAGCCATTGATCGGTGAGTGTTATCTATTGATGGCACTCTTGCTGACGATCAGGTATAGTCCCCTCTCTGATCACCCGAAAACAGGAACAGGGAGAGGAAATCGTGCGAGAATGTCACCGCAATTATGCCCATGGCCCGATGAAATTAACGACCAAAAACGTTCAGGTTGAATACAAAGGGCTGGCCGTTACTTGTGAGAAAACCGTCTATGCGTGCGAGCACTGCGATTTTGAACTTTTTCAAGACTGGATGAAGCAGAAGTACGAGGAAGATTTAGAAAACAGTTATCTCCTTGCAGCCAAACAATCGAGATAAAAAAATTCGATACACGTACGTTAGTTCAGCTCATCAAACCGGCAGCTGAGTATCAGCTCACCGTCCTCCAGCCGCTTCTTTACTTTATATGGCAGGGTCCGAAAGAGATTGATCATCCCCTGGTTAGAGGGAAAGGTATAGGCGATCAGTCCGGCTATACCACTCTCCCGGGCTGCTTCAGCAA
>QZLB01000094.1 GCA_004796425.1 Desulfobulbaceae bacterium
CCCCTGTCAAAACGTTGCAGTTTTTCTTCACCTTACTTGGCTCATATCTCCACTATAATCCCTTTGCGATGGTGGCCGGGGGCCTGAGTCTATTTTTCTTTCTAATCCTGACTGTCAAACGGTATGATCAGAGAAATCCGGTGATTTATTATCTGGCGTTACTCGTTATTCTAACCATTGGTGCGGTGACGGCGACCAGGTCGGGTTTCGGTATTCAACAGGCCCTCATCTCACGATATGCGGTAATGTCAACGTTCCTGCTGGTCCTGCTCTATCTTGCCTTCATCGATTTTCTGTGCGTATATTCGCCCATTCCACTCCGTTCAGAGAGATTGAGAAAGGTGATGGTTGTGAGTCCCTGTATTGGCGCAATGCTGTTCTGGGGGGCAACGGTGGTTCCCGGGAAGAAATATCTGTCACGCCGTCACAATGGTTTGACCGAGCGAGTAGAAAACTGGCACCGGATTGTAGACCAGCAGACCACAGAGATCGGTAAGTATGAGCGAAAAGTTATAGAGGCGATTGAGCGGGGTAGGTACGCATTGCCCTCAATTGATTAAAATATCATTGAGGTTTAGTGCGCTTTCGGTAATCGCCAACAGAGAGCCATTTCTCGATCAGGCAATAGAGTACAATAAAGAGATACCTGCTTCCCATCTCTTTTAATCGTAATTTCGCAACTCCGGTTGTTCTGTTTTTCCAACTGTTGGGCAGAATGTTGTATGAGTATCCCCTGGTTATTGCTTTTAAAGGGAGCTCAACTGTCAGGTTGAAATGGTGGCTCAGAAATGGGCGTAACCCATCTATGGTATTGCGACGATACATTTTAAAGGCATTGGTTGTATCATTGTAACGAAAGGCAAACAACACGCGGATAAAGAGATTGGCGATCCGATTGCAGAGCAGTTTGACTTTCGGGTAATCATGGGCAGTAGCACCCTTGATGAACCGTGAACCGAATACGCAATCATACCCCGTCAGGATTGAATGGTAGAAATGAATGACGTCCTGCGCTGAATCAGAGCCGTCTGCCATGACGATCGCCACCACATCACCACTATATTCATTTAAACCTCTGCGAACTGCGAGTCCAAAACCGTTTGGTGGCTGATTGTTGACATAACGGAGCTGTTTAATGTCGTGAGACAATCGTTGCAAAATGTCCTCGGTACTATCCGAGCTGTTGTCATTGACGACCAGAATTTCGTAGGGAATCTGCTCTGCAGCAAGTGCGCTGGAATGCAGTCTGATGGTATTTTCAATACACCCTTCCTCGTTATGTGCAGGAATTACCAGCGATAGCTTCATAGCATGATGATTACAATCATTCTGAAGATATTAGAAAACAAAGACGTACTTTACTTCTTGTCACATTTTCCCCGTTGTTCTACTCGAGTCAAGCTGACATAGCTTTAACTCAAAAGGTCTGCTTTTGCCAATAAATTATGAGGAGCATCTGACAGGAAGTAGATGGATTTGAACTGTTGACTTTCTCGATGCTGGAATTCAACATGGTGAGGTCAAACGGTTTGGTCAAGGCAGCACAAAAACCATAATCCTGGTGGTGAGCCATCACCGGATCGGTCGAGTAGCCACTGGTTAAGATCACTTTGGCATATGGGTCAATCTCCAGTAGTTTTTGTACCGCTAAGCACCACCCATGCCAGTGCAGATGGTCAAATCCATGATTACCAGATCAAAAGGAGTGTTGCTTTGGTAACTTTTTTATCAGCCAAGATTATGATACTATTTATCTGAGCTATTTCTAATCCGGGGGGATGGCAATATGAAAAAGATTGCAAAGATGGTGTGTATTCTTGTGGTGAGTCTGGTGCCGACACTTGGCCATGGGGCATTTCAAGCCATTGGTATCATTAAGAGTGTAGAGGGGGAGGTGTATCTCATCAGCTCCTCAACGGAAATTCAGGCAGTCTCCAACATGAAACTAATTTCTGGGGACAATATCATAACAGGTAATGACGGAAGTGTCGGCCTGATCTTCAAAGACGATACCGTTGTCTCTCTCGGGCCAAACAGCCAGATAGAGGTACAGGATTTTGTCTTCAATCCGGCGGAGGAAAAACTCTCTTTTGCCGCCAGGTTGGTCCGCGGTACGTTTTCGTTTATTACCGGTCAAATTGCCAAGCTGGCGCCGAAAAAGGTGAAGCTGACAACTCCTGATGCCACACTTGGTGTTCGTGGAACCAAATTTGTCGTTGAAGTCAAATAAGCCAGATTCCAGGGGGACTAAACATGAATAGATCACTCAGAGTGCTATCCTTCCTGATTTTATCGAGCATCGTAACGGTTCTAACATACAGTGGTTGCAGCAAAACGACAGTTGTCCTCCTTAAGGATCCCGAGGGTAAGGTTGGCCATCTCGTTGTTGAGAACGAGGCCGGATCAGTTGATATCACGAAGGAAAATGAAGCGACAACCATTGCCGGAGCCACCTCGAAGCCGGCAGCACCGAAACGTTACTCCGAGGATAAAATTTCCTCTCAGTTTGGGGAGGCGTTGAATATGCTACCGACCCAACCGAAACACTTTATCCTCTATTTCAAATCGGGTTCGACCGAACTTACTGATAGCTCGAAAGCCCAGATACCTGATATCCTGAAGACGATAGAGCTTCGATCGTCAGAAGATATCAGCGTAGTTGGTCATACCGATACCGCCGGAAATTCCGCCTATAACATGCGGTTATCCCAGCGACGGGCATCCGTTGTGAGAAAACTGCTCATTGGAGAAGGTGTGCGTGCCGATCATATCCAATCCACCTCACATGGAGAGGCAAACCCATTGGTGAAAACCGCTGATAATGTCAATGAGCCTAAAAATAGAAGGGTCGAGGTCGTTGTGCGCTAATTACTTACACTTGCGGTCCTCGTTCCAGAAACTATGCCTGAAACCCGTCATCGTTTTAAACCGCTTCATCTCACACTGTATACCACCTGCCTGTCACTTACGCTGTTGCTGAGTGTATTTTATCTGACAGGTGCACGCCCACTCGAATTCTTCAATTTAAAAACTTTTGACCTGGTTCAGAAAAGTCTTTCTTTACCGCCCCCGTTACAAGAGGTGACAATTGTTGAGATAGATGACAATAGTTTGAGACGCTATGGGCAGTGGCCATGGCCCCGCTATCGTTTGGGCCAACTACTTGAGAAAGTAAACCAATCAGCTCCCGCTGCGGTTGGTCTGAATATTCTTTTTGCCGAAAAAGATCGTACGTCACCTGCGGTGTGGCAAGATTCATTGAAGAAAGACCTCGGGATTACCATTGAAAGTTCAATCATTCCCGAGAAGGTTTATGATCATGATGTCTATCTGGCTGAAGTACTGGCAGATGGCCCGTTCGTTCTCAGTTATGAATTCCTCTTTGGTACTCAGCAACCCAACGAATTCAAGTGCACCCTGCACCCCGTAAATGTGAGCTCTCAGGGCACGAAACTTGATGATCTTCTCGAAATTTACAAGGCAGACAATGTGCTCTGCAACTATGAACCATTAAGTAATAGTGTGACGGGGTCAGGGTTTCTCAACGGTGCTCCGGATATCGATGGGATTGTCCGCCGTTTACCACTATTGATTTCTCATGATAAGAATTATTACCCTTCGTTTTCCCTTGCCCTGTTGATTAAAGCAATGAGACATAATCTTGTCATTGCCGATCAAGGGGATTTTAAAACGCATTTTCTTTATCTTTATGATAAAAAAATCAGCGTTGATTACCATTCCGAGATAACGCTTGCCCCTTACGTGGCAGATGCTGGGGAGAAGATCTCTGCGGAACTGGTAATGACCGATCAGTTCTCTCCTGAGCTTTTTAAAGACAAAATAGTTTTAGTCGGGCTTACCGCTACCGGGTTGAATCATTTCTTCCGCACCATCGTTTCCCCTCAAACTTCACTCATTGAATTGCACCGACATGCCATCCATTCACTGTGCGCCGAGCTGCAAACTATCCGTGAGCCTTTTTTCAGGTACAGTGAAACGATCGCCTGTTTTCTTTTTACCGTTGGTTTGCTCTTTTGCATCCTACGTTATCATTGGTATGTCTCTGTATCGTACTGTCTGGCCAGCATGGGGATTGGCTGGATGGCAAGTGTTGTGGCATACCAGATGAGTGGTTATCTTTTCTCACCATTGCTGATAAGTGTGTCATTAATCGCAAATTGCTGCCTGCTGTTGATGATTAAATTCCACTATTCTCAGCGTGAAGCAAAGATCCAGGCCGGGCAGGCATTGATGCAGCTGAAAAATTCTGAAACCTCATTGCGATCAATTCTAAACACGATCCCGGATATTGTTTTCAGGCTTGATAGTAAGGGTAAGATTGTTTATCTCAGTCCCGCCATTTCAAAGTATGTTAATTCACCCAAACTGCTACTCGGCAGATCCATTTTTGATCTGGTCGCACCCCAGGATCTGGACAAAGCTCAATTTCGTCTCAATGAACGAAGAACGGGATCGCGGGCAACCCATGACCTTGAGATTCGATTACTCCTTCCCGGTGAAAATGAATCCAGATCCGATTTTCGGCGTTTTTTTTCTGTTTCTTCCCAGGGAATTTATGAGGACGCTCCTTCAGAGCAGAGTTTCCTTGGGACACAGGGGATTGTCAAAGATATTACCGATCGGAGAAAACTCGAACAGCAATTACTTCAAGCCCAGAAAATGGAGGTCGTCGGCAACCTGGCCGCGGGTATTGCTCATGATCTCAATAATATCCTCAGTGGCCTCGTGAGCTATCCTGAACTGTTGCTCAAGGATCTATCAGTCGATGATCCGCTCTATGGCAAAATTCAGGTGATTCAGCGATCGGGAATAAAAGCAGCCGCTATTGTCCAGGACCTGCTCACCCTGGCACGGAGAAAAGCAGATACCTCAAAGGTCTGCAGCCTCAACACCATCATTAATGATTACCTGCACTCAATTGAATTCTCCCAGTTCAAAGAAACCTATCCGGATGTTGCTCTTGAGGTGGAGCTTCAGGAAGGTTTGCCAAATGTTCGTGGCTCGGCGCCGCATCTTTCAAAGATTGTGATGAATATCCTGCTCAATGGCTATGAGGCAACAACGCTGGATGGCAGGATTTCGATATCAACCAGCAATGTATGCCTTGAGGAGCCCTATGTGGGGTATGAGGTGATTGCTCCGGGACACTATGTCTGCGCCCAGTTCAGTGATAATGGTATGGGTATCAGTGAAGATGATTTGAACAGAATATTTGAGCCGTTTTTTACCAAAAAAACTCTTGGCAGAAGCGGTACCGGTCTTGGTATGTCAGTCATCTGGGCAACCGTTAAAGACCACCATGGCTACATCGATATAGAAAGTACCAGTGGAGTGGGCACCGTCATAACCTTCTATCTACCCGCAACCGATCAGCAGGAGATTTATGATACTGCGACATCATCAATTGATGATTTCCGGGGCAGTGAAAAGATTCTGGTTGTTGACGATATCGCCGAGCAGTTGGAGATTGCTGATAGTCTGCTGTCATCGCTGGGTTATCAGGTAGAACGTGCCACAAACGGCGAACAGGCTGTTGAGATAGTTCGAAAAACTTCATTTGACCTGGTAATTCTGGACATGATTATGCCCGGCGGCATCGATGGGCTTGAAACCTATCGTCAGATGCGGGAGATTAACCCCGGGCAGCGGGCACTTATTGTCAGCGGCTACTCTGAGTCAAACCAGGTAGTTGAGCTTCAACGACTCGGCGGTGGCAGTTTTGTCCAGAAACCTTATTCCATAGAAGCCCTGGCCAGAGCAGTCAGAGAAGAGCTTGCGCGTGACCCAGGGGTTCAATAGTCTTCCCATAGAGAGAGGCAAGGACTTCGGCGCTTTGTTTTAACCTACAGAATCTGACTGAGGAAAAGCTTGGTCCGATCATGTTGGGGGTTGTCAAAAAACTGGTTGGGTTCATTCTCCTCAACTATTTCCCCATAATCCATGAATATTACGCGATCGGCCACGGTCTTGGCAAAGCCCATTTCATGGGTGACCACAATCATGGTCATCCCTTCCTGGGCCAGTTCAACCATGACATCAAGGACCTCTTTGATCATCTCAGGGTCAAGCGCTGAAGTGGGTTCATCAAAAAGCATGATTTTGGGCTTCATACACA
>QZLB01000178.1 GCA_004796425.1 Desulfobulbaceae bacterium
ATCAGCAAAGGAGCATAAGAGATGAATAACTTACTGGCTGGCGTACTGCCGCAGGAAGGAGGTCTGGTATCTCCGGGGTCCTGGAAATACTCGGCTGCGGTCTACCTCTGTGGACTGTTAACCTTGATCGGGGTGGGCTACGGCGTTCACTCTATCGTCGTTGGTCACGAGCATACCTTCGGGGTAACCCGTGATGTACCGTGGGGTATCCTGATTGCGGCCTACGTGTTTTTCGTGGTGACCTCCACCGGTCTTTGTATCGTGTCCTCGGTTGGCCATGTGTTTGGCTTCAAGAATTTCAATCCGATAGCCAAACGAGCGGTATTCCTCTCGATTGCCACCATCGTTGCCGGTTTTCTGGTCATCGCCTTCGAGATCGAGAACTCCTGGCGGATGCCGGTGGGCAATGTGATCGGAGCCAACCCGACGTCTAATATCTGGTGGATGGGAACGCTCTATGGCGCCTATCTGTTTTTCATGATGATCGAGTTTGTGATGCTGCAGAAAGACCAGCATCGCACGGCGACCATGTTCGGCCTTGCCGGGTTGTTGACCGGTGTGGTTGCCCACTCCAACCTTGGGGCGGTTTTTGGTCTGCTCAATGGTCGAGAGTTTTGGCATGGTCCGTATATGCCGATTTACTTTATTGCCTCAGCCGCGATGTCGGGCTGCGTGGCGATTATCTTTTTCACCTATCTTGCCTACCGGGCGAACGGTTGGAAGATGAGTGATGATATGAAGCGTTCGATGGAAGGTGTGGCCAAAATGGGTGCCCTGATGATGGCCGTAATCCTGTTTTTTACCAGTTGGAAGATGATCACCGGTATCACCGGCAACCCTCCGGGTAAATATACGGCGATGATGGCGTTGCTGAATGGTCCGTATGCGATCAATTTCTGGATTGGTGAGATTGCTCTGGGAATGATCATTCCGTTTATTTTAATTATGGCGGTTCGCGGTCGGAATATGCGGGTACTGTTCATTGCCTCACTGGCTGGCATGATCGGTATCTTCTTCATGCGTTATGATCTGGTCATCGTCGGTCAACTGGTACCGCACTATCATGGTATGGGTCTGGTAGATTATCCGGAGCTGTTTACCTATATGCCGACGTTCCATGAGATAATTATTACGCTCAGTGGTATCGGTTTCTGTGGTTTTCTGTTTCTTGCAGGCGAGAAACTCTTTCGAGGTCATCTCAGTGAAGATCATTGAGCAACCATAATCACTGATTCAATCAGGAATTTATTGGGTGAGAACATAATATGAAAATTGAAGAGTTAGAAAAACTACAAGCAGAGAGTCCGGATACCTTACCGTCGAAAGAGCGACGATCGCTTTTGAAAATCGGGTTGGCGGCAACCGGTGTCTACCTCGGTGGAACGGTATTGTCATTAACTTCGGTCAAGAATGTACTGGCCGAAGGTGTCGTACCGAGAAAGGGTCAGTATCCATATAGTCCTCACTATAGTATGGTGATCAGAGAACGGTTCTGTATTGACTGTGAGCTCTGTATGGATGCCTGCGTTAAAACAAATAACGTACCATCCTATGGTTTCAGGACAAAGATCCTGGAAAAAAGAAGAGATATCGTCGGTGGTGGGCAGGAAACGATTTTCATGCCGGTTCTCTGCAACCATTGTAATCGTCCTCCCTGTGTGCGTGTCTGTCCTACGACTGCAACCTGGAAAGATAAAAAAACCGGCATCGTGGTGATGAAGGACTCCCGCTGCATCGGTTGCAAAACCTGCATGGCCGCATGTCCATATAACGCGCGCTATTTCGATGAGGAGACCAGGGCGGTGGATAAATGTAACTTCTGCCTCGATACCAGGCTCTCAAAAGGAGAGACCACGACGGCCTGCTCTGAGGCTTGTCCTGCAGATGTGCGGGTTTTTGGTGACCTGAGTGATGTGAACAGCAGGGTGTATAGCCTGGTACATGCACCGGAAACGGTTGTTTGGGTACTGCGGCAGGAGACCGGTGCCTTACCTAATATATTCTACACCAATGCCTAAAGGATAAGAGGTTACTGATTATTCATGAGCTAACATGATAGTCTGCGAAAAAAGACGCTGACTACAGGAGAACGGAATGAAAAAATTTTTAACGCTATTTGTTGTGTGCCTTGGGCTGATGAGTTATGCACTCTTATCTGCATCAGATAAAGAAGCGGCTGAACAGGAACCGTATGATGAGGATACCTATGGTCCCGAAGCACCCATTATTTGGGATAAGCCGGTCAGGGGAGTGGTGTTCTACCATAAAACCCACACCATGGATGCCGAGCTGGATTGTGAATCCTGCCACGATGACCTCTTTGAAATGGAAGCGGGGGTAGCGCAGGAAAATGATGATTTTAATATGGAATCACTCTATGAAGGTAACTATTGTGGCGCCTGCCATGATGGAGATATGGCATTTGCTTCTGATACCAGGTGTACGACCTGTCACATTGGTGTCAGAGGTGTTGCACGTCTGACAGGTGAATCCCCAGAGACGGATCACTCCGGTCATTAAACTGTTACCAGCGGGCCGGATCATCAGCTCTGGCCTGCTGGTTTCCCCCACTCTTTTCTCGCTGTTTTTCCCTTTACCGCTCAGCTCCCGCAGTAAGGCGTGTTCTGCGCCCATTCTCACTCTGCTCACAAAAATACCATAATTCAACAACTTAGTGCCTCCCCTTTGTTCGGTGTTGACTTGCGAGACAGAAAGGCAGTGAATTGAGCCCTTTTTTGATTTTTCTAACATACTGAAATAATTAAGCAAAAAAGCTCTGGCGCAGATAGGGCGCATTTTGCGCCCTGGTTGTTGAGGGGGCGGGCGCAAATTGTGCCCGGTGGGTAAAGAGTAGTTTGAAATCTTTGCCTGGATGATCGTATCAAAATTAATGCATCATAATAAATATGCTATGATTACAGGTAGTTAAAAAAATTTAACAAAATACTTATATACGTTTTAACTCCTGGCATGGTGGTTGCTTTACTAGAAATAAAACAACCACCCAAGATCAAACAGGAGGACGATATGAGTACACTCACAATCAATGCCAAAACCCACACAAGCCTTCCCCGTGTTGGAGATTCTCTGAGAGTTGGTCAGAAAGTTCTGGAAATGGTGCTGTGCGGATTCTGCCTGGTCCTCTTTATGGTGCTCGGACCGTTTGCAGCGCCAATTGTTCTGGGTTTTCTGGTGAGCCCTCAAGTGCTGGACAGTGAACTGGCTTCTCCAGAATGTTTGGATGAACCGCAGTAATAAGCAAACCAATACTATACGCTAAGTCATAACGAGGAGGAATCATGTCTATTCATTCAGACACTGCAGTAATTGAACAACAACCAATCTCACGCCCCCAATTTAATTTGATGCTCTGGTTCATGTTGTTAATTACAGCGATCGGTATCAGTGGCGGGCTCTACGCATTTTTTGTTGGCCATCATGCGGCATTTGGAGTTAGCAGGGGAGTTCCCTGGGGAATTGCCATTTCTACCTATGCGTTCTTTGCCATCATTTCAACCGGGCTCTGTGGTTTGGCAGCACTCAGTCACATGTTTGGTGGTAATAACCTGGCACCCTTTGCCAATCGGATGGTTTGGCTCTCTATCGCCTCTATCTTGGCCGCTTTTCTGGTGATTGGCCTGGAGATCGAAAATGTCTGGAGGATGCCGCTGGGCGTCCTTATGCACCCGAACCCAACCTCAAATATCTGGTGGATGGGTACGCTCTATGGCATGGCGGTCGGCATTATGATGGTGGAGATGTATTTAATCATTAAGCGAAAATATCGCCTTGCGATCATGATCGGCGTACTGGCAGCAGTTACCGAATTGTTTGCCAACTCTAATCTCGGCTCAGTATTTGCTTCATTGAATGCCCGGCCGTTCTGGTACGGTTCTCAGCTGCCGATCTTCTTCCTGGCTTCGGCCTTCTTATCTGGTGCAGCGGCCATCGTACTGTTTACCCATGCGGCTCATTCCCTGCGTCAGCAACAGATCAGCGCCAAGACGCTTGAAGGGCTGCAGACTGCCGGAAAAGTGATGATGCTGGCGATGTTTCTGATCGGGATCGCCACAGGCTGGAAATACATAAATGCGCTTGTTGGATCATCGGAAAACTGGAAGGCGGCCCAATTGCTCCTTTCCGGCGAGCTGTCGACCAGTTTCTGGGTATTTGAAATCGGTATCGGACTGGCCCTGCCCTTTGTCATCCTGCTGATCACCCGGCTTGAATCTGCCCAGGCATTATCCACAGCCGCCCTGATGATCATTGTTGGTCAGTTCTTCTCACGGTTCAATCTGGTTGTGGCCGGGCAGCTGGTCCCGCAGTTTGATGGCTATGAAGGGGTGCCTGCTCAACTACATTACGCGCCAACGGCTCCTGAACTCGCAATTGTTCTGGCCGGTGTCGGTGTGCTCGGTGTCTGTTTCCTGATCGGAGAGTATTTTTTCGGAGACCGTTTTACCCATGTTCATGAGGACCATAATGTCGAAGAACATTGATCATTCATCGGCGATGGAGGTGCATATGATATCTCAAGATGAACCTGTCTTTACCATCGGTATGGCAGCAAAACTTCTGGAAGTTCACCAGAAAACATTGAGAAACTATGAAGAAAGCGGTCTCGTCAAACCAACAAGGCGGGGGAAGTGGCGCTACTATTCAATGCGGGATATCAAGTGGATTGAATGTCTACGAGAAATGATTCATGAGCACGGTATCAGCGTGAATGCGATCAAGAAGTTGTTGTCCTATACTCCCTGCTGGAACATTATCAACTGTTCGTTTGAAAAACGTCAGCGTTGCAGTGCATTTTTCTCAAACACCCTGGTGCCGAATAAGATCAAAAGACTCAGACCCGTCCCGAAACGCGATAAAAAGCGAGTGGTCCATGGGTAATTAAGATACTCCTACAACGTTTTTCATAAGGCCCCCTCCGAAGATTCGGGGGGGGCCTTATTTTTTGCCCTTCTTAGCTCTTTGTTACCCTTCTTATAATACCTTTCTTAACCGGAAATGAGTGCAATTCAGGTGGCCACCAGAAACCGATAGATTTTCGGGCGTATAATGCGCCCATCTTGTCTGGAGCATGTTCAGGCGCAAAATCATCCTTCTTGAGTATAGAATATTTATCGTCATTAACTATATGATATTGTACATAATAATTTGATTAACAAGAGATCGCGAGGGTGGCTTCTTAAAAATATATTTGCAAATAACTTGACAACGCAAATTGATACATATATTATTTTTTCAATTTTAATAAATATTGAACATCAAATTTAAGATTGGGTGGAGGTTTAAGATGGAAGGTATTCTTTTTATCGTTTTGTGGTTTGGGGCTGCGTTGCTGCACACTTGGTATGATCTGAAAGGTAAAAGTATCGTTGAGTCCCGATTAAAGGCCAATATCAATAGCTAATAACTAATCAGCAAAGGAGCATAAGAGATGAATAACTTACTGGCTGGCGTACTGCCGCAGGAAGGAGGTCTGGTATCTCCGGGGTCCTGGAAATACTCGGCTGCGGTCTACCTCTGTGGACTGTTAACCTTGA
>QZLB01000194.1 GCA_004796425.1 Desulfobulbaceae bacterium
ACCTGGTTTTTCGGGTCACTGAAATACTCTTGGTGGATCGTGGCACTGAGCCAGGCGACAAAATACCCTGAATTTGTTGCCACCCGGCAGGTAAGATCACAGGGAAAGAACAGAATTTTGTTGTTAATCACCGCATCTACTTCATTCCATCCGGGTTTTTGCAGGATTGGTAAATCTCGATCACCGTTGCTGCAGGTGTAGATAATTTCGGGATTAAAATCCTGCCACTCATCCAGACCGATTGAGATGATCTGACCATCCTGGCCAAAAACCGGAGCAATGCCGCCTGCCTGTCTGATGTAATCATTTTGAAACGAATCATCACCCGGAACCATGAGATTATTACTGCTCATCAACCGTACCACCCGAGGCCGCTGGTCTTGGGGGATGGATTCGGTTTTGTTGGCGATTAACTGCAGCAAACGCTGCTGCTTGGTAATGAGCAGCTCTGCGGCTTCGGATTTAGCAAAGATTCTGCCCAATAGACGGATGTGCTCAAAGCTTTGGGGTATCGACTGAGCGCTGAGATTGACGGTGATCGTGTCAGGATCGAGCTCATCAATAAAGCCATCGTGAAGACTTGCATGAAAAACAAGATCCGGTTTGAGTGCTCTGATCAGCGATGGATCAGGGTTGATAAACCCGCCAACCACTGTCTTCCCTTGAGCCTTAAGGTAATGTGAAGAGTGATGGGTCAGACCGACAAGATTCTCTTCTGCTCCCAGTGCAAAAAGAATCTCGGTGATTGAGGGTACCAGGGAAACAACTTTTGTTGGAGGTTGTTCCAGTCCAATGGCGTTTTTCGTGGAGTCTTCAAAGGTGACAGGAAATGAACGGCAGAGTGCATCTATTGGTGGTAGCAAAAGAAGTAATGCAAGTAACGCCCTGACTAGCATAGTAACCTCATTGGTTTGTGCTGACTTCCAGATTATGTGGGGCTGATGTAACCTGACCTGAAATATTGCGGCCCCGCTCTTATCGATACAAAGATGATAGGAGTGGGGCCTCGGTCATTTTTCTGACTTTATTCTAATAATCCCAGCGCAGCCCGAAAAAGAAATTGATACCCGGCATCGGGTAGCCTTTCACATAGGCATATTCTTCATCAAAGAGGTTTCTGATTTCTCCTCTGAGGGTCACCGCGCCGAAACGCTCATCTTCCCAGACCCGGTAGGCTCCGGTCAGGTCTGCCACGGTAATGGCGTCCAGGGCAACCACGGGTGCAGGATACGATCCTGATTCATAATCCTGTACATCCTGTTCACTGTAGTGAGCCACATTGAACCTGATGAATGTGCCCATTCCGTTGCTCACCGAGATACCGGTGGAGAGGCTTACATCACTGACATACTGGAGATCTTCCCCGGTCTCTTCATCTTCAAATTCCGTGAGCAGGGTGGAGCTGAAATATGGTTTGACCTCCCAGGACCAGCCAAACAACTCAGCGATATCATAACTCAGTTCAAGCTCGAAGCCGGAGACTTTGGCGTCGCCGAGGTTGGTCCAGCTCTGGGCCCCATCGGAACGGTAATTGACGGTAATCTTGTCCTCGAACTGAGTGGTGAAATAGGTCAAGGAGCCGGTGAAGCTGTTGAGGAAATAATCGAAACCACCCTCTATGGTTCTGCTTTTCTCCGGATCAAGGTCGGGATTTCCAATCACCCTTGTACCCCAGTGTGAGGTGTCTATCGCCAGCTGGTTGGCTGAGGGCATCATGAAACCGTGGGCGTACTGGGCCCGGAGTTTGAGATTCTCCATGGGCAGCCAGGCTATGCCGAACTTCGGTACCAGGTTGGTCTGGTCTTCTTCCCGCCCGGCAGGATCAACCACTTCGACCTGAAACCAGTCATAACGCAACCCCGCATTGGCAATCAGTGTATCACCCAGGTAAGAACCTTTGGCTAAGAGGAACACGGCAGGATTCATATAGGTGGATTCTTTGGGCGAGTAGCTGCTGGTGACCTTGTAATCCACCCAGTCAAACCCGGTGGTGAGGGTGTGTGGTCCGCAGGTGGCGCTAATCTGTGCCTGGGCTCCCTGTTGGTCGGTTGTGCGTTTGGTAGCGGTACCGGTATCCCAGAAATCCGGGTTTGAAGCGATCGGGTTTACCCATTTGTCTTCGTCCTGGCCAATAAAGTAGCGAACCATCCAATTCATATCGCTATCGCTGGTTGTGCCATCGTAGCGAAGGTCCAAAGAGTAGTTGGAATTGTCGGTATAATCATCGAGATCATTCTGGCTGAGGTAACTTGGCGAACCGGATTTGCTAATATTGAAGCCATTGAAAATGACTCCGATCCGGTGCCTTTCAGCAAAACTATAGCCACCATTGAGACTGACTCCGTACTGATCATCAATTCCTGTATTCTTGTAACTGTCTCCACCGCCGGTATCATAGTCTCCGTATGTTTCATAGCTGAGTGCCCCGGCGAAATCAAAACCGTTCTGGGCAAAAGTGCCACCAATGGCACCCTCAACCTGTTCATACGAACCGACGCCACCTTCAACAAAGAGGCTGTTCTCCTCTCCTTTACGGGTAATGACATTGATGACACCGCCGATACCCGCCGATCCATATTGAACCGCACCTGGTCCCCTGATGACCTCAATTCGCTCAACATTTTTGGTCAGGATCTTGGTGGCATTACCACTGCCGCCGCGCCTGCCATCAAGCAGGATCAGTACTTTCCCCTGCAGATCATTACCATGCGTGTCAGTTCGGAAGCCCCTGATGCCCACTGAAGTAAGGCCGGAGGGATACTTCTGCATATGACCCAGCCCTTTTTCAGCCAGCAAATCGGAAAGGTTGTTGGCCGGCGACTTTTCTATATCCTCCCGACTGATAATGGAGATGTTGGCGCTGACACTTTTCTTGGTTTCCTCGACCCGGCCTTCAGTAACGACGACCGTATCCATCACGGTAGGTTTCGGTGGTTCTTCTGCAACAGCATAAGTAGCCAGAAATACGAGTGCACTGGTAACACAG
>QZLB01000136.1 GCA_004796425.1 Desulfobulbaceae bacterium
AAAATGATGTGTCAGGAAAATATCCTACAAAAACACAGGAAGTGTCATTCGATCTCCCCGGGCATGTAGACAAAAAGATGCTGAGAGCTTAATAGTTCAGCATATTTTTGTTAGATTGGCTGGACACCTTAAAACAAGCGTTCCTGTTCAAGGATCAGCAATTTTTTCTTTACCGGCAGACCGCCGGCATATCCGGTGAGCTTTTTATTCTGACCGATCACCCGGTGGCAGGGAACCAGGATTGAAATGGCGTTTGCTCCCACACTACCGGCCACCGGCCTGGAGCCATTGACAAAATCGAGATCCCTGGCAATGGCTCCATAAGTGGTCGTTCTACCATACGGTATCTTCAGAAGCTGCTGCCAGACCTGCTCCTGGAATGCGGTACCACCAAATCGCAGTGGGAGAGAAAACGAGTGACGCTGTCGGTTGAAATATTCATTTAATTCAACTTCCGTCTGGTCAAGCAGCGGATCATTGCCCTCCACCATTTCAGCATTAAATATTCGGGTAAGCCGGTTGTCGATTGTCGTCCTTGCTTTTCGATAGCGCCAGTCACACAAGCAGAGCCCTTCTTCAAATGAGCCGATAATCAACTCTCCATACGATGTCGTAATATTCCGGACCACGATCTGCCCCATGACTCGTCCCCTTACCAGCGTATTTCTTCATTTTCGTTGAGCATATTATATTCAGTTCTACGCTTCGCATCATACCCTTTTCAACCTGTTCAATCCAGAATGATTTCCGTACTCATTATATTCTAATTCAACCAGTTACTGCAGTGCCGCCGGTACGTTGGAGCAGATCTCCGCCGGCCCTGCTGCACTGGTGCAATAATGTTCGGTACAGATTTCACCTTTGAACAGATTCAGCTCCTGTTTCTCACGTACCTCACCTTTTGAGTCGATGTGGACGGAGAAATTAGAAACACGCCTTGAGGCCCAGTAGACTGAGCGTGAAACAATGCGCTCTTCACCTGGTGCCAACGGACCAGTCTGCCAATTTTTAACGCCCTTTTTTTGTATGCGAAACCTAAGGTTGCAGCTTGCCGAAGGTGCATCACCGATGTTCTTAATTTTCAAACGGTAGTAAGACCGTTTATGCGGCTTGGACTTAAAAAACTTCTTACCGCAGACCACCAGATCAGGCAGCAATTCTTTGACCAGAAAGGTTTTTCGATAATCGTTATTGGTATGTTTTTCCTCTCCCACGCTCAGTCCATCGGTCTGGATATGGCCCTCAACGCGGTGCAGGCCGCCGACCAGAAAGGTGTAGCTACCGATAATATCGACAAACTGGCCCGGTCCGAGCTTTGGTATATTGAAAGAATAATGAGGTATCGGGTGGGCATTGGTTTTTCCGGTGCGCTGCCCACTGGAGTTGACACTCCAGATATCCATATAGACAGAAGTCTTTTTCGAGGGGGTGTACCCACCTACATTTTTTACCCGCAGCCGGATCGAAACCGGTCCCTGATTCATGATTGGATTGGTCGGATTGATCGTGATCGAGACAACCTTCAGATCAGCCGGTGCGACTCTTGGTGTTTTTTTCTTAGTTGTTCGTGGTTGGGCTTTCAGGTCGCGTTTGCTTTCCTGTTTCACTTCAGGACGAACCAGCCGCACCTCCTTTGCGAGCAACGGTGAGCTAAACGTGACAAAAAGCATCAGAAAGAAAAGGATCCAAGCACAATTGGTCTGTACATTCTTCATTGTTACACCCCTCTGCTCCTTGAAAACCTTGTAGGGTCTTCAATTTAATCTTCTTTACAATGAGTGGTGTTTCAGCAGCAGATGGTTCAACGATTTGTTGAGAATCCGGACAGAAGGTTTGATTTCCCATCTACATGTACAGAAATGATTGTCATTTCTTCTTCTGCATCTCCTCTTGGAATTTTTTCTCTATATCGCTGAACATCGATTGACGTTTCTGGGCAAGTTCCGCCTGAATTGCCTCAACTTTCGCATCCATATCGCGTTTCTTGGATTGAAATTCTTCAAGTTCTTTGGCAAGCGTATTTTCCGACTGCTCTTCTTTGGGAAGCTCTTCAATTTTCAAATGGTCACTGATTGACACCCGAGCAGAAAAGGGATCCTCCATGATCGTCAAAACACCTTGTGTTTCAAGCCTTCGAAAGGTTGCCAGACCAGACTCTACCGAGATATCCAACATTCCACAAAGATCTTCAACACTGGGAACCTGACCTGATTTATGGCGAAGAAGTCTGATAGCGGCAACAATCAGATGTGCTTCTGTATACTGATCCATATGACACTCCTGAATTTATTTTAAATGAGAAAACATGGTTTCCTGTACTGGAAAGCACGAAGCCCGATTATACCCAACTTCTGGGATTATATGAATATTTATTTACTATCTTGCCTGTCCAACAAGAGCTGAAATGCATCTCTCTCGGGTACTCAATCTAAATTCTCTGAAATAGAAATACCCCTTCGATGATCGATTAGTTTGCTTGCAAAAAACCGGTGTTCTCAACAGATGGGCTGATATCCCTTGCAAAAGCGGCAGAGGTACTCTATCGTAAGCGCTGTGCGGGAGCCCGGACCAACCGGGCTGAGAGGGGCTAGATAGAGCCCGACCGCTTGACCTGATCCGGATAATACCGGCGGAGGGAACAGTGTGCTGCCCAGGCCGTCTCCCACCGGAGGCGGTTTTTTTTTGCCACATGCTCCCGAAATGAAAGAATCTAAATTCTGGAGGAGTTCCATGAACACTTTAACGAGCAAAACTGTCTTAGTCGTTTCCGTGCTGCTGTTTTTTTCGGTGAAAAGCAGCCTGGCAGTCCAAACAATTACCTTGATGTCCCACGACAGCTTTAATATCAGCAAATCGGTAATTGCTGCATTTGAGAAAGAGCAAGGTGTCAAGATCCGCTTTCTGAAATCAGGCGATGCCGGCGCCGCACTCATTCAGGCAATCCTGTCGAAAGAAAACCCCATCGCCGACGTGTTTTTCGGGGTCGACAATACCTTTTTTTCCCGGGCAATCGATGCTGATATCTTTATCCCTTATGATTCCCCGCTGCTCCGGGACATCCCCAAAGAGCTGAAACTTGATCCGCAGAACCGTTTGCTACCCGTTGATTATGGTGATGTCTGCCTCAATTATGATAAGGGTTGGTTCAAAACAAATAACCTCCAGCCGCCGACTGATCTCACCGACCTGATCAAGCCGGAGTACAAAGGATTAACCGTTGTCCAGAATCCGGCAACGTCATCCCCGGGACTGGCCTTTCTGTTGGCAACGGTCTCCCGCTTCGGAGAAGATGGCTACCTGGAGTACTGGCAACAGCTGCGCGGAAATAACGTACTGGTGGCAGGTGGATGGGAAGATGCCTATTATGGACACTTTACTGCAGCCTCAAAGGGAGATCGCCCCATCGTTGTGAGCTATGCATCGAGCCCACCGGCGGAAGTACATTTTTCTGAAAAACCACTGAAGGAAGCTCCAACCGGTGCAGTGGTATCACCCAATAGCGCCTTTCGGCAAATAGAGTTTGTCGGCATCCTGAAAGGGACCAAGCATGAAGCATTAGCCAGGAAATTCATTGATTTCATGCTCTCGCCGCTTTTTCAGGAAGACATTCCACTGCAGATGTTTGTCTTTCCGGCCAACGCCAGTGCGAAGCTGCCAGAGGTTTTTATGAAGCATGCGGTCATCGCCGAAGATCCCGCCACACTCTCACCGAAGACCATTGAGATGAAGCGAGATCAATTTATTGAGAACTGGACGAATACTGTTCTCAGGTAGCAGCAACACACACCAGAAGAGGTGGAGGCTTCTTTGTGAAAAAATCGCAGACGGTTACACGCTGGTCACTGTTTTCTCTACCGCTACTGTTTCTTTGCCTCTTCTACTTTTACCCGCTGACCAAGATAACCCTGACCAGTTTCTTCTACACCGGAGAACTGGATTTCAGTAAACTTTCGGTACTTTTAAAAGGAAGCGCCTACCTTAACGTTATCTGGTTTACCTGCTGGCAGGCCCTGCTCTCCACCGTCCTTACCCTGGTCATTGCCCTACCCGGTGCCTGGGTATTCACGAAATTTCGTTTTCGGACTAAAAACCTGCTGCTTTCTCTGCTCACCGTTCCTTTTGTCTTGCCCACCGTGGTAACCGCTGCAGCTCTACGTGCCATGCTCGGGAAAAATGGCCTGGTGAATGAGCTGGCGACCAACCTCTTTGGTCTCTCACAGCCGCTGATAACTATCGATCAATCGCTGTTTTTTTTGCTGCTTGCCCATGTGTTTTATAATTATTCGCTGGTCGTCAGAATCGTTTCCAGTTACTGGGCGGGGTTGAGTCAAGATACTGAGGAAGCTGCTCAGATGTTGGGTGCCACCCCCTGGCAGGTGTTCCAACGAATAACCCTGCCCCAACTGCTGCCTGCCATCGGATCCGCCTCGCTGCTGGTGTTCATTTTCTGTTTTACCTCTTTTGGTATCGTACTGATTCTTGGTGGACCGGGCTATGCGACCATTGAAGTGGAGATCTATCGCCAGGCAATTCAGCTCTTCAATCTGCCCATGGCGGCGCTCTTATCGTTGGTGCAGATTATCATGAACTTCTTATTAATGTGGCTGCATTCCAGATTGTCCACTCAGGCCAAGAGCGGTTTTTTCGATAATCCCCACACTTCATCTGCCAGATCACCCAAAACGCTAACGGAAAAGAGTTTGCTCAGTGTTAACCTGTTTGTTGTCATCGTTTTACTGGCCACCCCGCTCATCTCACTGCTGGGTCGTTCCTTTCTCGGCGAAGATGGGTTTACCCTTGGTTATTATCTGGCGCTCTTTCAGCATGACAATGATTCCATCTTCTATGTTGAACCCGCTCGTGCCATTATCAACAGTCTGGGATTCGCCGGTGCAACCATGATACTCGCCCTGATCCTTGGGCTGCTTGCTTCGCTCTTTTTATCCTCCAAAAATGACTCAAATATCTCATTTTGGGATGCTCTAATTATGCTGCCGCTGGCCACATCTGCGGTAACGCTTGGTTTTGGTTACATTATTTCACTCAACAAGCCACCGCTCAACCTTCGTGATTCGCTGCTCCTGATACCACTTGCCCACGCCCTGGTCGCCTTTCCTTTTGTGGTACGATGCATCCTGCCCACCCTCAGGCAGATCCCGGAAAATCTTAAAGAGGCGGCCTGGATGCTCGGCGCCTCCCCGCTTATCTGCTGGAGACGTATCGTGTTCCCGTTGATTCGTCGGTCGATCCTGGTTGGAGCCGTTTTTTCCTTTTCGATCAGCATGGGAGAGTTTGGTGCTTCGGCCTTCGTGGCACGCCCACACACCCAGACCATGCCGGTTGCCATTTTTCGGTTTCTCTCACAACCCGGCTCACTTAATTACGGACAGGCACTGGCCATGAGTGGTATATTGATGCTGGTCACCTGCTCAGCATTTCTGCTGATAAATCGTTATGATAGCGGGAGCGTTCGCCAAATCTGATGGATATGAAAACAGATTACATATTGCAGGTAGAGAGTATTTCGAACGATTACGAGGGGGAGCCCCTGCTGAGAAACATCGGTTTCTCAATGGAACAGGGTGAAATAATCAGCCTGCTCGGGCCTTCCGGATCCGGCAAGACCACGCTGCTCAGAATCATTGCTGGACTCGAACAGGACAACGAAGGAAGTATCATGCTTCACGGGCAGGATATTACGAACATTCCACCCCACCAGCGAAACATCGGGATGATGTTTCAGGAATATGCCCTGTTTCCTCACATGACAGTATTCCAGAACATCGCCTTCGGTCTGGAAATGCAAAAGCAGTCACCAGAGCAGATCCGCACGACCATCGAATCGGTTCTGGAACTGGTTGGTCTGAGAGATTTTGCCCATCGAAGCGTTGGTGATCTTTCCGGTGGAGAGCGCCAACGGGTTGCCCTGGCCCGAAGCCTGGCACCGGGCCCCACCTTACTCCTGCTTGATGAACCGCTTGGTTCACTTGACCGGATGCTGCGCGAGAGACTCAGTATTGAGATCAGAAACATCCTGAAAGAGCTTCAGCTCTCAGCCATTTTTGTAACCCATGATCAGAGTGAGGCGTTCTGCATGGCAGATCGGGTAGGAGTACTGCACGATGGAGTTCTTCAGCAACTTAGCTCTCCTGAGCAGCTCTATCGAGCCCCTGAGAACGAAACGGTGGCCAGATTTCTTGGTTTTGGAAATTTTCTTTTCGGACAGATCGACGCCACCGGGATCTTTGATTGCAGTGAGACAACACTGAAAATCCCGGTTGGCAAAAGCCAACCAGTCGATACCCCAGCCACACTGCTGATTCGACCGGAAGCAGTGCTGGAAACAACATCATCAGGTAGTGATGAATCCGGCTTTACGCTGTCTGGCCAGGTAAAAAACCGTATCTTTCAGGGAAACAGATACCGCATGACCCTGGTCCATGATACAGTGGAGTTGCAATTTAATCTGCCCATCGATCCCGCACCTCCTCAGTCGGGTCAAACAATTACCCTGGTGGTGAAATCGTCGGCAATTGTGGTTTTGAATAACAAATCAATCGGTGAATAAAAAGAGGTGGTATGGGGCGTTTTCTGAAAAAAAACTGGTTCATCCTGGGACTTATAATCCTGAGTATATTGACCATTGGGGACTTTGGCGGTATTCTAGCCAGCACAGGTTTGTGGCTGAAAAACCACCGGGGTCCCGATATCGTCATCGTTTTGATTTTCGTACTCTCGGGATTGGCTCTTGATATCAACCAGGTTAAAGATGGGCTTACCGATACCAAAGGTACCCTGATTGCCCTTGTTGTCATATTCATTGCCGCACCACTTAGCGCAGCGCTTTTCACCCTGGTACCACTGGATAAAGGAGTGTTGATCGGTCTGCTCCTGGTTGCAGTAATGCCGACGACCCTGAGTAGTGGAGTAGTGATGACCGGCAGTGCTGGTGGCAACATGGCACATGCCCTCTTCATCACCATCATTGCAAATTCGCTGGCAGTTTTGACCATCCCGCTCTCCCTGGGACTCCTGCTCAAATTGACCGGAGACAGCCGGGTAATCGAAATAGACCAGATACCAATTATGCTCAAGATTGCCAGCTTTGTCCTGTTACCGCTGGTTACCGGTATCATCCTTCGACGATTTATCGATTCATTGGTTCGCCCCTGGTTAAAACTTTGCTCAATCATCAACCAGTGTGCCATTCTGTCGATCGTCTGGATGGCCCTGAGTGCAGGCCGGGACGCAATTCTTGGCGCCCTTGGCTCCCTGATTATCATCGTCTTGCTGGTTTTCTTTTTTCACCTGGCCCTGCTGATCGTTGGTTTTCTTTTCTGTCGTTTCAGCGGTATTGAAAAAGGTAAACGGGAGAGTGTGATTTTGATGGGCGGGCAAAAGACCCTGCCGTTATCTGCAATCCTGCAGGTTTCACTGTTTCCAACCCTGGGCACTGCTCTGGTGGTGTGCGTGGTTCATCATATCGTTCACCTGATCATGGATGCCGCCGTAGTTGGTATGCTCAAAGAGAAGGAATAATTGCAGATGAAAGTGGTGATTTTTCTCAACTCCGCAACCACCAGGCCGCAAACCCTGGATCTTCATGTGCAGGATGCCAAACTACTGATTGGCGCAGATGGCGGAGCCAATCTCTGCTCTGAGTGGGGGCTGAAAGCTGATATCGTGATCGGCGATTTTGACTCTATTAAGCCTGATCTGCTGCAATTATGTAAAAATGATCCAGCGGTGGAGGTTTTTCAGCACCCTACCCGCAAAGACCAGACCGATCTTGAATTGGCAATGGATTTGGCAATTGCACGTGGTGGTAAAGAGATCTTATTGGCTGGTGCACTCGGGCATCGTTGGGATATGAGTCTGGCGACCCTACTCATCGGAACGCAAGAGAAATACCAACAAATCTCGCTTTCGATCATCGATCCCGATTGCCTTATTTCCCTGCACCGCCCCGGTATCCCATATTCATTTCATGATCTGGTGGGCAAAACCGTCTCCTTCCTGCCGCTGGGTGAGATCTCGGGTTTATATCTGGAAGGGTTTGAATATGACCTGGAGGGAGATACACTGCCCTGTGGAAGTTCGCGTGGGGTCAGCAATATTATCAACTCATCACCCGCTTCACTTCATTTCTCGGAAGGGCTACTGGTTTCAGTGATCCTTGGTGCTTTTTAACGCCCTGTTCACTCGATTCTCGGGATTAACTCCAATCAGGAACCATTTCATTTTACTCAAATAGTTCTGCCGAAAACTTGATGATCGGTAGTTCTTGTGGCAGGATTATTATGAGTAACCAAATATTATCGCTCATTCTCCAGAACCAGGAATCGGTGAGCGAGTGCATACATTAATAGCGGAGCAGAAAACCGGTGGCCCCATGATCAGACTCGATGACATAAAAATCAGACCAAAACTTCTCTTCTTTCTCCTCACTACTTCCATCATCCCATTACTTGCAATGGGACTTCTGTTTAATGCCTGGACCAAACGGGAACTGATTACAGAAGCGTTTGATAAACTAAACACCGTCCAGGAATTGAGAAAAGATCAGGTCGAGCGGAATTTTAAAAAACTTACCTCCGATATAAAATTATTGGCCGCCTCCGCCCGGGTTTTTGATGTCTTGCAGGCCATGAGTCGATTTGAAGAATCCAGCCAGGCCTCATCTTTTGAGGCTCTTAAAACAAATACACGGGAATACGAAAAAGTGATCAGGGAGTTCAAGACTCCATTGGAAAAGTACCGGACGCTTAATGAATATCGTGATCTCTATATCATCGACCCTGATCACGGACACGTCCTCTATTCATCAGAGCAGCTTGAAGGCGCTGGTACCAACCTGCGCCACGGCCAACACCGCAATAGCCGGTTGGCGAAAATCTGGCATGACATTATTGAGACCGGTAAGCTTGTGATTACTGACTTTGAAGCCTACGGACCTGCCAATGAGCAGAAGATGGGGTTTCTCGGTCACCCGGTCTTTAACCAGTCCGACGAGATCATCGGGGTGGTTGTGGTTCGCTTTGATGCCCAGCTGATAACGGAAATCATTGAATCCACCAAAGGTATGGGGGAAACTGGAGAATCGTATCTGATCGGCTGGACCGATCAGGATCGTTTTGAGTTCAGAAGCAATTTAAAGACCATGGGTGGTGGTGCCTATGTGGTTGGCGAATCGATCGGAATAGACCTCGACTATTGGAATGATGCAAAAAACCAGGGCGAAATGGGTGGGCATGGACTCTATATAGATAGCGCAGGAAATGATGTGCTGGTTTCTTATAGTAAGCTCAAAATGAAAGAGTTGGACTGGTACCTCATCTCCAAAATCAACCGGTACGAGGTAACTGCCCCAATGCGCACCATTTATCGGGAAGCCTCTTTTGCCGCGCTGTTTCTGGTGCTGGTAATTATTGCCACCGCCTGGGGATTATCGAAGAGTTTTACCGAACCGATTATAACCGAAATGAAGTTTGCCGATGCCATCTCCCATGGTGAACTGGGTGCAACCCTGTCGTTGGACCGCAAAGATGAGCTTGGTGATCTGGCTGAATCCTTAAATACCATGTCGCTCAACCTCCATGAAGTTGATTGGCTCAAATCTGGCAAAGAGGCACTCGATGATGAGCTCAGGGGTGAAAAAGGCCCCAATGAACTCGCTCAGCGCTGTATCAGCTTTTATGTGAAGCATCTGGGGGCTCAACTTGGTGCGTTTTTTCTCAACCAACGTGGCATCCTTGAACTCAGAGCATCATATTCATTCACCGATCGAAAAGGCAATTATAACCAGTTTGAACTCGGTGAGGGGATGGTCGGTCAGGCCGCTCTTGAAGGCGAAGCAATTTTCTTTTCCGACATACAAGATAATGCGCCACCATTTAATTATGGTGCGGGTGAAGACATCCCCCACCATTTTGTGGCTGCCCCCCTGGTAACTGAAGGAGATATTACCGGAGTACTTTTGATCGGCTCAACTACTCCTTTTACTGATCAGCAAAAGAAATTCCTGCAACAAACCTCACAGAATATCGCCATTCTGATCAATGCCGCCCGATCGCGAAAACGGATCAGCCAATTACTGGACGATGCTAAAAAACAGCATGAAGAGGTTAAACGGACCAACCAAGAGCTTGAAGAACAGACCAATGCCCTGAGATCCTCCGAGGCTGAACTGCAGTCGCAACAGGAGGAGCTCAGAGTAACCAATGAGGAACTCGAGGAACAGACCAGAGCGTTGAAGGAATCAGAGTCAAAACTTCAGGCCCAGCAGGAGGAGTTGCGGGTTACCAACGAGGAACTCCAGGAGCGGACCCTGGCCCTTGAGGAACAACGCAAGGAAATCTGGGCGAAAAATGTCGATCTGCAGGAAGCCCAGGAAATTGTCGAGAAGAAAATGTCTGAGCTTGAAATCGCCAGTCGTTATAAATCTGAATTTCTAGCAAATATGTCGCACGAATTGCGAACACCGTTGAACTCGATCCTGATTCTCTCACAACTGATTGCCAATAACCGCGAAGAAAATCTGACCCCTAAACAGGTCGAATCAGCCACTGCCATCAACTCTTCGGGTACCGAGTTGTTAAACCTAATCAACGAGATCCTGGACCTCTCTAAAGTTGAAGCGGGTAAAATCGAGCTGGTACTGGAAGAAACCCCGATCAACCGAATCAAAAAAGACCTGCAGCAGATGTACCAGGAGGTTTCACGCGACAAAGGGGTGGAATTTGAAGTCGACGTTCGTGATGATTGCCCCCCAACCATAACCACGGATAATCAGCGACTGCAGCAGATCCTCAGAAACCTGATTACCAATGCCATCAAGTTTACGCCTGAGGGAACCGTGACATTACAAATCTCGCGACCGACCACCGAGCAGGTAACCGGTACTTCGCTTGAAGTTGACACCTCGTTGGCCTTCGCAGTTATCGATGAAGGGATTGGTATTCCCGCCCACAAGACCGCCGCCATTTTTGAAGCATTTCAGCAGGTCGATGGATCCACGAGCAGGAAATACGGAGGTACCGGACTGGGACTTTCCATATCAAAGGAATTATCCCGGCTGCTCGGCGGTATCATTTTGCTGGAATCCGTCGAAGGCGAGGGTTCCACTTTCACCGTGGTCATTCCGAATCAGCAGATGGATCCGAATCAGAGCACAAACCAAATGGTCACCTCGGTCCCGCTGCACGCAACGGCTCCAGATTCTCCGAAGAGTGCAGGCCCGGCAGATAGCCAGGCTCCCGCTGGAACAGCGCAGGCCGGGTCAGACCCTGAATCGGTTGAGGTGATTGACGATCGAAAAGATATCAATAACCAGACCAAAAGTTTGCTGATTATCGAGGATGACCATAAATTTGCCACCGTTCTGCGCGATTTCGGCAGAGAGCGGGGATTCAAATGCATCATCGCCGACGATGGCGAGAAAGGACTCCATTTTGCAGATTTTTATCGACCCAGTGCGATCATCCTTGATATCGGGCTCCCAGGAATCGACGGTTGGACGGTTATGGAACGGTTGAAAGACAATCCTGAACTGCGACACATACCGGTCCATTTCATGTCTGCCTCCGACAGCTCAATGGATGCGATGCGTATGGGTGCCATCGGATTTCTGACCAAACCGGTTTCGATCTCAAAAATTGAGGAGACCCTCAAGAAACTCGAACAGACCATCGAACGACCGATCAGCCGACTGCTGCTGGTAGAAGATGATGAGCTCCAGCGAAAATCCATCGAGGAACTCATTGGTAATGGTGATGTTAAAACCACTTCAGTGGCCACAGGTAAAGATGCCTTTGAGGAACTGCAGCAGGATCAGTATGACTGCATCATCTTGGACCTGGGCCTCGGCGATATGTCCGGTTTCGAGCTCCTGGAGAAAATCAAAACCACTGATTCAATCTCTCACATTCCGGTTATCGTCTACACCGGAAGAGAGCTCTCGGAAGATGAGGAAACGAAATTGAACTCGTACGCCGAATCTATCATCATCAAAGGTGCGAAGTCGCCGGAGCGGCTACTGGACGAATCGGCCCTGTTCCTCCACCGGGTAGAAGCAAACCTGCCAGACGACAAGCGGCAGATGTTAAAAATGGTGCATAATAAAGAGGCGGTGCTCAGCGATCGAACAATTCTGCTGGTTGATGATGATATGAGAAATGTCTTCGCCCTCAGAAGTGTACTGGAAGAAAAAAACATGAACATCCTGATTGCCCGTGACGGTATTGAATGTTTAGAAAAACTGGAGGAAAATGACAAAATTGACGCAATTCTGATGGATATCATGATGCCGCGCATGGACGGTTATGAAGCGATGACTGAGATTCGTAAGAAAAAAGAATATGAAAAACTGCCCATTATTGCCCTGACAGCCAAGGCAATGAAAGGAGATCGGGCCAAATGCATCGATGCAGGAGCCAGTGATTATCTTGCAAAACCGGTGAACACCGATAAGCTCCTGTCGATGCTCAGAGTCTGGTTATACTGATGACAACACCCTCGGACCTGGTCGAAAACGAGCGACTTGAGATTGCGTTGTTGCTGGAAGGGATTTACCGGAAATACGGCTACGATTTCCGTAATTATGCCGCTTCTCACACGAAAAGACGACTCGAATACCGACTGGAGGTGGCCGGGTTAGCAAATTACTCGGAGATGCTTCACCGGGTTATCCACGACGAGTCTTTCCTCAATCAGATTCTGCGAGACCTCTCCATCAATGTTACGGAGATGTTTCGGGACCCGCAATGCTACCGCTCGATCCGGGAGACCATTATCCCCCACCTGAAAACCTATCCGTTTATAAAAATCTGGCATGCCGGCTGCTCGGCTGGTCAGGAAGTCTATTCCATGTCTATTCTGCTCCAGGAAGAGCAGATGAAAAATCGGTCTCAGATTTATGCGACCGATTTTAACGAAATCATTCTCTCTGAAGCACAGAAAGGTATTTATCCCATCGATGTGATCAAGGAGTACACCGCAAACTACCAGAAGTCGGGAGGAAGTGGATCATTTTCTGATTATTATACCGCTGACTCCGAGAATGTGATTTTAGCCAATTCCTTACGCGAGCAAATCCTTTTCTCTTCACACAATCTGGCAACCGATGGTGTTTTTGGGGAAATGCATATGATTTTCTGCCGTAATGTCCTGATCTATTTCAATCGTGAGCTCCAGAACCGCGTCCTCACCTTGTTTCACGAAAGCCTTCTCCCGGGCGGCTTTCTCTGTCTTGGCTCAAAGGAAAGCTTGAAATTCTCAAGCGTTGCCGATTTATTCGAGCTGATCGCCGAACCGCAGATTTATCGTAAAAAGAGATAGCTATGAATATAAGCCGCAAACCCAATACAGACCAATACGAAGCGGTGGTCATCGGTGTTTCGGCAGGTGGAATTTCAGCGCTTGGCAAAATCCTGCCGCAATTGGATAAAGCTTTTTCTCTACCGGTGCTGATTGTCCAGCATATCGGCCAACAGGCTGAC
>QZLB01000141.1 GCA_004796425.1 Desulfobulbaceae bacterium
AATGTGGTTGCGATTGCAGGGGCACAGCAATCATGCAGTCGTTTATTGAACCTTTTGGGATTCGAGATGGTTAAGAATTGCAGTGGCTATGTTGTTAGCGAGAATACGGTTTCCTTCGGGAGTGGCGTGGCCAAAATCACCGGCAAACGAGTCCTGGAACAAATAATCATAGGAGTGTGTTTGGATGGCTTTTTTGAAGAGTTTCTCGTTGTCGACATAAACAATGGCCGGATTTTCACCGAGTAGTTGTTTAAGTGGTTCGATACGACGCACGGGATATTGTACCGCGACCAGGGTAAGCCCTCTGGCCAAAATAGCATCTCGGAGCCTCTGATAGTTTTTTACGGTAATGGGTTGCATAGAGATTGAAGCTGAGCGGTTGAGAAAATCTTTAGCCTGATTGTGAAGACCGAGCTGCTGGTAAATCTGGCCCGCGAAGCCATATATTGCCACATCTTCAACGGAGTCCTGCTGGGCGAAGAACTGTTCGATGCGGCTGCGGGCCAAGGCGGGGCGCTCATTGATAAAATAAAGATATGCCAAGCTCAGATCAACTGCCGACCATCCCGGCATATCCTGGGCGATCTCTTTGAGAATTTGCTCTGTCTCCTGGAAACCAAGTGATTTCTGCATGTTATCAATGGGGCCAAAATATAGAAAGATTGGACCTCGTTCTTTGAGCTGGAGGGTTAGCAATTTTTGTATTTCAGCGCGTGCTTTCATGCCTGTGTATGCTTCGATAAGGCCATCACGCAGGAAGATATCATTGGGCTTTAGACGCTCTGCCTGTTTGAAACGGGTAATGGCCTGGGCAAATTCCTGCACCTGAGTATGGGCAATACCGAGCAATACCAGTGCATGGATGTTCTGGTCATCTTCATCCAGGGCCTGTTCTAAAAGACGTATGGCACCGGGAAAGTCCTTGGCCTCTTCAATCATCCGCCATCCTTGAGAAGCAAGCTCTTGACTCTTAAGTGAAATATGGGAGTCATCAGACTCAGTATGTGAGACATTCCTTCTCTCATTAAGAAGGTTTTGAATGAAAAGATCCAAAAACCTTAATAATCTTATATTTAACCAGAATGGCCTTTGCTTTGAAGAGTCTTGGTTTGCCCAAATGGTACCGTCATTGATACCGGTCATAGAAACGACCATGTCCGGCTGATAATGAGCCAGATTGGTCTCTATTTCTTCGAGGATGCTAGTGGTGGAATGCCCGGGTATACCTTTGTTGATGACCGTGAAGTTGAGAGGCGACTCACTATCGTTGAGAATGGTCTCAAGCTGATTTGGGTATGAGTATTGTCCACCCATTGCCGTAGTTGATTCGCCGATACAAATAATTTTGAAAGAATCTCCATCTTGTGGCGGCTCGACTGAAATTTTTAATCGGTTGGAAATGAAGAAACCGGCTATTTCGAACAGAACGGTGAGTATGATAAAGAAAAGGCCAACACCAAACAGGACAAGGAGTATTTCCTTTGCGTATTTCATTATACTGAACACTCTATGAGCGCGTTGAATTATTCAAGCTTGAACAGAGACGGTGATCGTAACCTTTCTGATGACTTTCAAACGAAATAACGGTGCATCATAAACAATGCCTGGAAAAAGACAAACGTAAAAATGGTTTATCCAGTTGCAGAGGCTGCTGGAATCGCTTGAGGCCGAAAATCTTAAAATCATATCCGGGCGTACACTAAAGTAACAGGAGCTTTTATACCTGTTATCGGGCCCATAAAATCTCAAGGATTTCATCGACCGATTGGAAATGTACGAAAAAATGGTGCTGTTTGATTTCAGCTTTCTCACAGATGTCGTCGATGGTTGTGAAATCAAAACCATTTATTTTGAAGAGCGCATCAGCGCTTTCCAGTATTTTCGCCGACTGGAATTGGTTATACGTGTGGTGTGATTCCATTGTTTTCTCCTGGCTAATGTGAATCTGCGGTTTCCTTATCCAAAACCCAGATCGTGTGATTCAACATCCCATATGGTTTAAGAGCGTTGGCCAGATTCAAACCAAGCTTACTGCCTGGCAGACTTACCTGTTCAGAATCATGACGAATTTGCAGGGCCACATCTGAGGCAACAGAAGCCCTTTTATAAAGCTGGACAACTCCTTTACCTTTTTTACGATGCACTTCTTCAATGAGTTGTTGCAAGATGTTATCAACCAATGTCGGATCCTGCTCCGTTGACCTCAGGTGTATCACTTCAAGCCATTTCATATGCCACCTCTTCAGTGCTGGAGTAGCGAATTAATTCCGGTAACAAAACGAGACCGATGTGGGGTATGTTCTTTCAGGAAGGTCCTGAGGTTTTTCAGCAACATCAAAAAACTGTAACTCCAGCTGGTTGATTTCTGCCAATATCCGTCCTGACAGCTGTGCAAAAGACGCTTTCTCTCACAATCAGCAATTTCATCGTTGAGTCGTTCCTTGATCATGTAATCGATATAGTAGTAATTCATGATTATCCTCCTTGTGGAGTAATTAGTAGGTGTGTAGCGTGACGCATACATCCTTGCAGTGTCAAAAATGGTACGGTTACCTCAATGTAAGCGAAAAGCGTGCCAGAAAAAATAATTATAAATTACAGAATGTTATGGTTTCCATCGGCGACTTCCGCCGTATATGGTAGTTTTTGGTTGCCATATTTGGTAAGTTGCATCTGCTTATCAAATACGGATACCCAGCACAGGTGAGTGATAATGAATGAAGATGCCTATTTCAGAGAGGCAACCCTGCGAATTTGCGGAAGCTTGGAGATTGGCAACGCACTCTCGGACCTGAGACGCTTTCTTGCAGATAGTATGCCGGTATCTCATATCTTCCTGCAGCACTACGATCCTCAGTATCAAGCTATGCGTTCCATCGCCTATGCCAGCGAATCGGAATCCGGCAAACTTGACCTGCTTACCCCGCTCTCGAAGTCGGCCCGCGAGAAGGTGACAAAAGTCGCCCCAGCCGGGCAGGATGCCTTTCTTATCAGTGATCCTGGCAATTTCCCTGTTTCCAGGGAGATGACCGCATTTCATGGTATTAAATCCTCTTCGGTTATTGTTATGGCGCTCAGGAGTGATGAAAATATGCTGGGTTATGTAGTCTTTACCAGTGAAGGTGAGCAGGTGTTTAATGAGGAGCACCGAAGTTATGTTGAGCAGTTAAAAGAGCCGCTGATGATATCCATGTCGAATGTCCTGCAGCACCGTCAGGTCATCAAATTGAACGAATTACTGGCTGATGATAATCAATATCTGCATGACGAATTACGACGCATTTCAGGAGATGAGCTGGTTGGTGCCCGTTTTGGCCTCAGGGAAATCACCCGGATGATTAACCAGGTAGCAAAACTCGACAGCCCTGTCTTGCTTCTCGGTGAGACTGGAACGGGTAAAGACGTGATTGCCAATGGTATCCATTATTCATCATCACGAAACAATGGCCCATTCGTCAGCGTAAATTGCGGAGGAATTCCAGAGAGTTTGATGGACAGTGAGCTCTTCGGTCATGAAAAAGGGGCCTTTACCGGCGCTCTGTCAAAAAAACGGGGCCGATTTGAGCGCGCCCATGGTGGGACGATTTTCCTCGATGAGATCGGAGAGTTGCCCCTGCAGGCCCAGACCAGATTACTCAGGGTCCTTCAGAATAAAGAGATTGAACGAGTTGGTGGGGTCGATACCATTTCCCTGGATATCAGGGTTATTGCCGCCACGAACCGCGACCTTGCCGAGATGGTTAGAAACGGTCAGTTTCGAGAAGATCTCTGGTTTCGTTTAAATATCTTTCCGATCGTGGTACCCCCCTTGCGCGAGCGGACGGTTGATATTCCTGCCTTGATTCAACACTTTATCTCACTGAAAGCAAAGGAGTTAAAACTCGGGTCGATCCCTGTTATCGCACCGGGGGCTATCGAGTCTTTGATGCATTATCGTTGGCCGGGTAATGTACGCGAGCTTCAGAATGTCGTTGAGCGGGCCTTGATTCTCAAACCGGAGGGCCCGATTACTTTTGAGCATCTTGGTGTATCGGAGCGGCCAATTACTCATTCACCCGATTATAGTGATCCCGAACCCCTCTTACTCGATGAGGTGACTGCTCGTCATATAAAAAGAGTGTTGGGGATGACCAAAGGCAAAGTGAACGGTTCTGATGGGGCAGCTGCCATGCTTGGGATTAACCCCAGTACACTGCGTAACAGAATGAAAAAATTGGGAATTCCGTACGGTAGACAGCCTGCTTGATAGTTCCTGTTGAGCATACATTTTAGATCGGACCGATCGATTTCGATTTTCCATCATCGAAAGGTTATGTTTTTGTCTTTTGCTGACCTGCAGGAGTCGAGTGTAAATTCTTGGAGTTGACTGGCTTGACCAGTGCATGTATCATCAGTCCACGTGTCGCTACCAGAGATAATTGATCAACACTATTAACCAGGAGGCCCCCATGTCTTTGACACTGCCATTGAGCAATGGTGATACATACACACTGAAGCCCCAGAAGATTATCTGTCTTGGTCTGAACTATGTTGCCCACATCAAAGAGAGTGTTACTGCTGACAAAGTCAGATTCAAAGATGAAATACCCGAAGAACCAATCCTCTTTACCAAAACGCTCAATACACTGATTGCTCCTGAAGAAATAGTTGAAATCCCACGTTTTCTCGATGATTATGGATTTCGGACCTGCCGAACCGATTATGAAGGAGAGCTTGCTCTGATCATCGGCAAACGGGGTAAGAATATAAGCGTTGACGATGCGTATGACTATATTATGGGATACACCTGTTTTAATGACGTGAGTCAGCGAAATTTCCAAAAGCACGATAAATCAGGCTGGTTTCGAGGGAAGTCATTAGATACCTTTGGCCCCATCGGTCCGAGAATTGTCCTCAAAGAAGAGATTGGGGATCCCCAGAACCTGGCTATAAAAACACGGTTGAATGGCGAGACCGTACAGGACTCCAATACCCAATATATGATTTTTAAGATACCGGAAATTATCGCTTTTATCTCAAAGAACTTCATGCTTGAAGTGGGTGATATTATTGCGACCGGTACTCCCAGTGGCGTCGGACCGATCAAGGATGGTGACGTCGTTGAGGTTGAAATCGAGTCCATTGGTACGTTAAAAAATCCGGTGCAAAAGAGCGGGTCTTAAAAAGAAATTGCTCGCAAAGTCGGAGCGCTACCACTTTGTCGCAATTGAAATTCGTTTTCTGTTTTAGTATTTTCTTTAGCAGTTACTAAATTGAACTGATCCTGAGGAAAATACATGAACTATCCAGTCTGGTATGTACCCGGAATTGGCGGTGGTCTGCTGATTGCAATTATTGCGATTCTGCATGTTTTCGTCTCGCATTTCGCGGTGGGCGGCGGCCTGTATCTTATTTATTCGGAAAAGAAAGGGTTACGGGAAAAGAGTCCCGGTATACTGAAATTTACCCGCGATCATGCCCGTTTTTTCCTCCTGTTGACCATGGTTTTTGGTTCGATTACCGGGGTGGGAATCTGGTTTATTATCGCCCTGGTTAATCCGGCCGCAACCTCAATGCTCATACACATTTTCGTGTTTGGCTGGGCAGCTGAGTGGGTCTTTTTTGTGGTGGAAATCACCGCCGCCTTTTTCTATTTCTATACCTTTGGCAAAATCAGTGCACGTCTTCATCTCCAGATCGGTTGGCTTTATTTTGCGGCGGCATGGATGTCACTCTTCTTGATCAATGGCATCATTGCCTTCATGCTGACTCCGGGGAGCTGGCTTGAGAACGGTAATTTTTGGGCTGGATTTTTTAATCCCAGTTTCTTCCCTTCACTCTTTTTTCGAACCTGCATTGCCTTGATGCTGGCGGGTATCTACGGCTGCACCACCGCTGCGTTTACCAAAGATGAGACGGTCAGGCTCCAGATGACTCGGTTCTCCGGGAAATGGTCACTCGGTGCGTTGCTCGGAAGTATTCCTTTTGCGGTGTGGTATCTCTACAGTCTGCCAGAGCAAGCCCAGGCGCTGGTCCTGGGTAAATCACCAACGATCTCAGCGGCATTTATTTGGGGAATCTTTTCTGTCGTGCTGTTGTTAATCCTGATTCTGACGACTTCGATATTGTGGCCTCGGCTCAATCGGCGAATGATTGCGCTGGGAGCGATGGTTTGTGCCCTTATTTCGTTTGGTGCTTTTGAGTGGGTTCGGGAGGCTGCCCGCAGACCTTATGCGCTCAATGAAATCATGTACTCCAATATGTTACTGAAAGAGGATCAGCAAAAGGTTGCGGAACAGGGGTATCTCAATTCTGCGCGCTGGGTTCCAGCTGAGGCCAAATCTGGCAATGATGCGCTGATCAGCGGCCACGAAATCTTTGTCCACCAATGTTATGCGTGTCATAGTGTTGACGGGCTCAATAACGATATCGTCGCGCTGACCGCGACTATGAGTCATACCGCATTGAGCTCGTATATCTCAAAGATTCATCGCTTACGCTACTTTATGCCACCCTTTTTCGGCACTGAGGCCGAGGCATCTGCCCTGGCAAGCTTTATTGTTGCTGGTCTGCATGGTAAGCCTGTTGCCCCACCCGCAGCAGCTAAAGATGCAGGAAGCCTGGCATTTGATCAACACTGCGGGAGTTGTCATGCGGTTGATGATCTACTCCCTGCGGTGGATGGATTAGAGCCTGCCGAAATTCAGGAAATGCTTGAGACTCTTGATGAGCTTTCAGACGAAATGGTTCCTTTTGAGGGAACTGAGGAAGAAAAAGCAGCGCTTATCAGGTTTTTCCACGAAGGTGGCGTGGCGGTCGACAGCGTAGAGCCTAACCAGGTTGATGGTGGAATGGTTTTTGAGCAGAATTGCAGCGCCTGCCACAGTGCTGAAGAGTTGGTGCCATTTTTTGAGTCCTTAACGCTGGATGATATCCGTCTGACCCTCGAAACCCTCGATGAGCTTTCAGATGAAATGGTTCCGTTTGAAGGATCTGAGTCTGAGAGGGAGGCTCTTGTCAGGTTCCTGTTTCAAGGAGAAGCAAATGTCGACAACGGTGGGGCGGGTGACCTGCAACCAGCCCTGGTGTTTGAAGAAAACTGCACGATATGCCATGAAGCGGCAGTTGCCGTTGATTATTTTGAGTCTGCCACTGCGCAGGAGATTACTGAAACCCTGGCAAGCCTCGATGAGCTTTCAGATGAAATGGTTCCCTTTGAAGGGAGTGAAGAAGAGCAAAAGGCGCTCGTCCGCTTTCTGCAAAATGCACAGGGGGATTCCTAATGAATACGCTATTGATTCCTGCACCTGATACTATCCCTGCGGCCTGGGGCTGGTTCCAGTTTTTTCTGCTGGTCACCTTTCCGCTTCATTTACTGGCCATGAACGCAATGCTTGGCGGCCTTGTTATTGGTATTGGCCTGCAGGTCACTAATAAGCCATTGGCCAACGCACTGTCTCATAAAATTGCCATAGCATTGCCTCTGGTGATCGCATTTGCCGTCAACTTTGGCGTGGCTCCGCTGCTGTTTCTCCAGGTCTTATACGGTCACTTTGTGTATACCAGTTCGATTCTGATGGGCACGTTCTGGCTTTTAGTTATCCCGATGCTCATTATTGCCTACTATGGCGCCTATCTCTATGACTTCAAGTACCAGGCCTTGGGCAAAACCAAAGGGATTTTGATTGGTCTGGTGGTACTTCTGCTTTTGCTGGTGATTGGTTATTTTTTCTCGAATAATATGTTGATGATGAGCAAGCCCGAGGTGTTTGAAAACTATTTTGCTCATCGGGGAGGAAGTTTTCTGGTCTCAGGTGAGGTCGAATTTATGCCACGCTATCTGCATATGATCATTGGGGCGCTGGCCATTGGTGGGTTAAGTGTTGCGGTTCTTGGCCGACTGAGCCTGGGCAAAGATGATGCAGAACTCAGCAACTTTGCCCAGGATCTTGGGCTGCGGGTTTTTTCCTGGATAACCCTGCTAAACGTCCTCGCTGGTATCTGGTATCTCCTGTCAATAAAAAGAGAGACGATGCGAATCTTCATGGGTGGTGATCTGTTGGCGACTATCGCTTTTTGCCTGGCCCTTTTCCTGGTGGTGTGTGTGTTGTTTACCGGTTTTACCAAGCGACTGTATGCTACGGTGGCGGGGGCGATAACACTGCTTTACTTGATGAGTTTCATGCGGGCCTGGGTACGCAGTGACTATCTTGGATCAGTTTTCAGCCTTGATACACTCACCGTGTCAACCCAGTGGTCCCCATTGATCTTTTTTGTGATCACCTTGGTGATGGGTGTTGGTGTGATTGCCTGGATGTTCCGGGCAGTGGCACGCGAACGTGCCACTCAGAACGAGTGGTGAGCTAACAGTCCTGGTTCCTCACAATGAAGAACTGTGTTTCTGTAGTTCCTTTTCAAGAAAAGCTGAAAAAGATGATTCTGTACGCGTGGCTGTCCTCTTTTTCAAACCTACCAGGTAGATATGGTGCGGTTCCTGGGACGTGTTCTGGCTGATAACCACCAATCGATTTGCTGTGATATACTCTCGTACCATATATGCGGGCATCACACCGAGCCCAAGTCCACTGAGTATTCCTGAGAGCATTGTCTGCGGGGTGTCGCAGGTCAAGACATAGTTCAGGCCATAGGGGAATTGCTTGTAGTGGTGGTGGAACCAGTGAAAGAGCTGCTCCTCAGAGGCTCGGTTGGCGAGAAAATCTTTGTCTCTGAGGTGATTGTAACTCGGGTCTTCCAGTTTGTTTCGTTTGGCATACGATTCTGAGCAGACCAGAACCATTTCACTGCTCATCACCTTTTTTGAACGATACGTGTGGACATTTCGTTTCTTTCGATCAGCTCTTTGCTGGGAGATCGAAACATCGGTCAGGATTAGATCACACTTTCCCAGAGCCAGCTCTGAAAGGAGTTGCTGATGAGTATGGCAACTGATATCAAAGGTGACGGTGGGAAACCTGAATCTAAAAAGATTGCAGATAGCCGGCAGAAAGTGCTCCCCCAGAACGGGTGAGGTACCAATTTTCAGAAGACCATACGGGGTGTCAAGTGGTCGCCGGATGTGCTTCACTTCATTTTCGAGCTCAGCGATAAAAGGACTGGTTCTCTGGTATAAACGAATTGCAGCAGGAGTTGGTACCAGTCTACGGTTGGTCCGGGTAAAGAGCGGTATGCGTAGCTCCTGCTCAAGTTTTTTAATGTGCTGGCTTACTGCTGGCTGGGAAATTTCGAGTGTTTGAGCAGCTTTGCTGATGGAGCCATTCATAAACACCAGAGTGAATATTTTCAACCTGTTAAAATCGATTTTCATAATCTATAATTATGTAAAAAAATATATTATTAATTAAGTATTATGTTTATTCTCTCTTTTTTATCACAAAAATAGTTTTATTTCAAAGTTGTTAGGTTGATCTGCAGAGATTGATCGAGTTATTGAGGTTCCTGTTGGCGAGAATCGTATATTGGTGGCCGGGCGAGTCGTTGGATTATTTGACGGGATTGTTCGGCGAAATGAAAGCTCACTGATGCAAAAAAAGAAATATCGCCTCATTTGGCTGAGAACAGGTTGTGAACCAGTAGTCTTGTTTTTATAATGCGGCCTAGATAATACAGTGGTGCAGTTTGGGTGAGCAGATAGACCGAACAACTCCAGAAAGCGTGCTTGAGGCTTTTGGCTGAAGAGGGGAGAGCTACCCGATAAATTATAAGATATGAAACGGAGGGAGATCGACGATGAGGCTGGTAATCGTGGTAATTGCACTGCTGGTCATTGGTTCTGGATGTGCGAAACATACGAAAACAACACTGATAAACCGAAACACCGGTGAGAGCAAGAAATGTGCAGTTGGAAGACTTCATAGCAGCGAAGAGTATGGTCGCTATGAAACCTGTATTTCTGATCTCCAGGAGAAAGGATATCGGGTCTGGAGTCAGGAATAACAAACATGACGAGCTAACAGCGTAGCAACAACTCAGCAGCTTATCTACTATGGAAGCAAATGACACCAACTATCGGAAAAAGTTAACACAGCGCGAGGGCATTATCTCTATCGTTGGTAATATGCTTCTCTTTTTCCTTAAGCTCTGGGCCGGCATGGTCACCGGTTCAATTGCTCTGGTTGCTGACGCCTGGCACACCCTTACCGACTCGGTGAGCTCTGCCATCGTCTTGTTCAGCGCCTGGGCGAGTTCCAAGCCTGCAGATGAGGATCATCCGTTTGGTCATGGCAGAATGGATCTTGTCTGTTCGGTCATTATTGGCGTTATTCTGGCGATGATCGGATTTGATTTTATCGTAGATGCGTCCGCTCAACTGAGAAGCGGTACCGGTGTTGATTTTGGAGTGCTTGCGGTCTCAGTCACTATTTTGGCCATTATCGGTAAGGAACTTATGGCGCAATACGCGTTCTGGGCTTACCGAAAAACCGGCAACCCGGTACTCAAAGCCGACGGATGGCACCATCGCACGGATAGCCTTTCTTCGGTTATTGTCCTGGTTGGAATTGGTTTTTCACAGCTGTTTTGGTGGATTGATGGAGCGCTCGGAATCATTGTCGCATTGATGATTTTTTATGCCTCTTACGAGATCTTGCGAGATTCGATTGATCGACTCAT
Organism: Desulfobulbaceae bacterium; assembly: GCA_004796425.1. GTDB lineage: Bacteria > Desulfobacterota > Desulfobulbia > Desulfobulbales > Desulfocapsaceae > MADRE3. Next base: position 10,609 of record QZLB01000141.1, read on the forward strand.
TGGTGAGAAACCCGACAAACATCTTCTTGCTGAAATTTGCGAGATTATCGCTGAAAATGATCCGAATCTCGAACCGCATCATTTTCACCTGCATCGCTATGGGGATCATCTGGAACTCACCTTTCATATAAGCATGTCTCCTGAACTGACGCTTCACGAAGCGCATGATATTACCAATAGTATAGAGAACGAAATAAGAGATAAATTCAGTATTGAAGCCACCATTCATATGGAGCCTTATGAAAGTAATAGATTTGAGAAGTGATACGGTAACCCAACCCTCCCAGGAATTACGCAGGGTGATGAGCGAAGCTGTGGTTGGTGATGATGTCTATGGTGAGGATCCAACTATAAACAGACTTGAGCGGCAGGCAGCAGAGATGGTTGGTAAAGAAGCGGCACTCTTTGCCGCCACCGGTACCCAGAGCAATCTGATGGGGTTGTTGGCCCATTGCCAAAGGGGTGATGAGTACATTGTCGGCCAGGCTGCGCATACCTATCGGTATGAAGGGGGTGGAGCGGCGGTACTGGGGTCAATACAACCCCAACCAATTGAAATGGAACCAGACGGGACACTTAAAATTTCAACAATAAAGAATGTGGTTAAACCGGATGATTTTCATTTTGCCAGAACCCGACTGATTTGTTTGGAAAACACCCATAATGGCATGGCACTCCCCATGGACTACCTGACGGAAGTGAAAAGGTGTGCCGAGTCCTTCGGGCTCGCGCTCCACTGTGACGGTGCACGTATCTTTAATGCGGCAGTCAAGCATCAGGTGGCGGTGAAAGAACTCGCTGCACCATTTGACAGCATCTCGGTCTGCCTCTCAAAAGGTTTGGGTGCGCCGGCTGGTGCCCTGCTGTTTGGCAGTGAATTATTCATTAAAGAAGCCCGCAAATGGCGCAAAATGCTGGGAGGTGGTATGCGCCAGGCCGGCATATTGGGAGCCGCCGGTCTTTTTGTCCTCGAGCATAATGTTGATCGACTTGCTGATGACCATGAAAATCGCGCAACCTTGCAGCGTGGTCTCAGTTTGATTGATGAACTGACGGTTGAGACCCTGCAGAACCAGACAAATATGGTCTTTGTATCCATCCCAAAGGGAGCTGACGGGCATTTCCAGCAACATATGAAGGAGCAGGGTGTTCTCGTTCCCGAAGGCACCCGGTTACGCTTGGTAACACATCTTGATATCAATGCGGCAGATGTTCAAACCGTCCTCTCCGCTTTCAATAACTATTTTAACACTTAAAACTTGACACAATGTAATAATTTGAAATCATAGAGATAAAATTTGTCGCGCTCTATGTATCAGTACGGCTTCAGTAATGCTTGCGTATTATTGATCGATAGGTTTTTGTTAGCTTTTGCTTAACCGCCAGTGTGCATGTTGAGCTCCATAATGTTGAGTCTTTCAAAACACTGACCCTGACAAACAAAAGACCCAAAATGTTCGTCGCGAGGGAAGGTTGGCACTTGTTGCCAGAATGATCTGGCGGCAGGGGGTTTCTGGGCAGTTTACCTGACCAGGGCGCGTGGAGCGCTCTTTGCCCTAAGAGCAAAAACACGATTCTGCGCACAACTCGCACAAGAATTGTTGGGCAAGGGTGTTGGTTTCTGCTCAATGAATGTTTGTAAGTGTCTGAAAAGATTTCAATGTTTCTCTTGACACGATCTCTTGCATCTTGTTATTTCATGTCAGTCTTCCGGTGAAATTTGCAGTGAAACCCTCGGTATTTTTGAACTCGTCCCAAGAGGTATGCAGATGTCTGTGGAGCTTCTTTTATCCGCTTTTATATTTATTTTTCTCTGTTTTGCGATTCCAACTGTCATGTTGATGATGGTGGTGTTTGGTCCACGATCCGGGGGCAAGGCGAAGAACGAGCCGTACGAAAGTGGAATCAAGCACGTGGTTGGTATGGCCGACCAGAAGTTCAGCGTAAAATTTTATCTACTGGCAATACTATTTCTGATTTTCGATATTGAAGCGGTGTTCATGTATCCGTGGGCGGTAAGTCTCAGGGAGTTGGGAGTTTTCGGCTTTCTGGAGATGGTGGTCTTCATTCTGCTGCTGCTTACCGGTCTCATTTATATCATTAAAAAAGGAGTGCTCAATTGGCGTTAGGATTGGAAGCAAGCCTTGGTGATATGGTGGTCACCACGAAGCTTGATCAAATCGTAAACTGGGGGCGACAATACTCTTTATGGCCAATGGTATTTGGTACCGCCTGCTGTGCGATCGAATTCATGAGTGCAGCTGCCAGTCAGCATGATATCTCCCGGTTTGGTGCAGAGGTGGTGCGTTTTTCTCCCCGTCAGGCCGACTTGATGCTGGTATGTGGAACAATCAGCTACAAACAGGCACCGATCCTGAAAAGGATTTATGACCAGATGCCAGAACCAAAATGGGTTGTGGCCATGGGTGCCTGTGCCAGTTCCGGGGGGATTTATGACAATTACTGCACGGTTCAGGGCATCGATACCGTAATACCGGTGGATGTCTATATCTCTGGATGTCCTCCACGGCCAGAGGCGGTTTTGGACGCCCTGATCAAAATTCAGGAACAGATCAGCACTGAGAGTGTGCTCAATGATCCACATAAAGATTTTAAAGGAATCCTGGACTGATCATGAATGAAACAGCGCTGGAAAAAATAGCGGTCCTCTTTCCGGAAATCAGCTGCAGCCAGAGTGTTGATGCGGTAGTGATGGATGTCCCGCCTGACCAGGTGAAAGAGACCCTGACCCGTCTGAAAACCTATCCGGATCTCAATTTCTCTCTGCTGCTGGATATTACCGCGATAGATTATCTGCAATATCATGAACCAAGAACCGATCGGTTTGCGGTGGTATACACCTTGAGAAACTGGCAGAAAAACTGGTTGCTCCAGGTTCGAACTCCCGTAAGTGACCCGGAGGTTGGGTTGCCAAGTATTGCCGGACTCTATGGTTCGGCGGACTGGGCCGAGCGGGAGGTGTATGATCAATATGGTATTAACT
>QZLB01000030.1 GCA_004796425.1 Desulfobulbaceae bacterium
GAACCTGCTCCAAGGACAACGCCATCGGGGATTTCCGTAACTTGATAGAGGACAAAGGCAGCGTCATGGATCCAGACATCAGCACCAATTCGTTTATCCTGCCAAAGGACACCGTGTTCTTCCTCAACTTTAAAAAGGGGTTTGGTGCCGACATGCAGATGATCGTGGGTGTAAATACGTGCCCTTGGTGAAATCATACACCAGGGACCTATTTCAACATCACCAGTGCAGTCGATAATTGAAAATTTAGAGATGATTATATTGGTTTCCCGGTCCGATCCAGAGAAGACGGCAGGATGCAGTTTCAGCTCACCTTTTCTGATTTTCTTGTGTGGCCAACGTACCGCTTGAGCCATTGCGGTTTCGAGCTGCTCTTTGTTGAGTGTTACCGGCCGTGAGGTTTTATTGTGGTGTTTCATAGAAAATCAGTGAGCTTTATTGTGACAGTTTTAAACGATGTACTGAAAACTGGCTATTATCTAAATTGTCTCGTATTAACAATGTAACTGCAAGATTTGAAATTTTTGTACGATAGAAACCTCGATAGCGTCAGGGGGATGATCGAATTACACTTTGGAAAAACCAAAATAATCATCAATGAAGTGATGCATTCGATCCTTGAAAATATCTGCATCCCAGTCATTATTTGAAACGATATGGCGATAGGTGTCTCTGAGTACGTATACATCAGCAGTAATAGTTATATCACCTGGTAAAGTGAGGCGCTCAGTTATTCGCTGGTAATAGTCTCCTTCAAACCGGTCCAATGTGGCAACATCGGAAGGATGGAGATCAAAATAAACTACCCCTGAGATTGCTGTGCTTTTCGGGTCTTGGTAAATTGCCGGATAGTGCTGGCCTGAGACCACCTTGCGGGCGTATCCTGAAAGTGAAGCTGGTTGTCGATCATATGTATTGGAGATTAAACGAGACCAGACCTCCTCGAACATCAGTGAGCCATAGGTGAAGATATTCATATTTTTTGTATATGTTTTTCTAAAAAAATGAGGGTTAGCCGGCTATGTATTTGTTGTGTTTTAAATTGCTCATATCTTGCTTTGCGATAGAGATAGAGATTCTTTTCACTTTTATGACCGGTAAAGAGCTCAAATCGCTGTGCGTCGCTCGAACGCTTCTCAATTTCCTGTAGCAGTTGGTTGCCAACCCCCTGGTTCTGATAATCTGGATCGACAATAAGTTTACCAATGGAGCAGTCATGGTTCACTGTTTTTGCCCTCACTGAGCCGATGATCTTTGCTTCGGTGGTGTATTTTATTACCAGGTGATCTTCAAACTCAGCTTTTAGTTCATCCAGTGTTTGGGTGAGCGGTTGAATCTCATAATCATCATATAGCTGAGCTTCAGAACGATATGCGCGATACTGTAACTGCAGAATTTCTTCAGCATCTTTTACGGAAGCAAGTTTGATTGTCATGTATGAGATAACCTTGTGGATGTTCTAAACGGCAGGAGAGATAAACAGCCCACCAGTGTATCCGACTCCAGCACCAAGCACAATCGAGAATAAAAGAATAGGAATGGCTGCGTTTTTTTCGCGTGGATACAACATGACAATGACTGGAACGGAGGCGAGCAGACCAATGATGGTTCCTTTGAGGACGGACCCAATCGGCCAGTCTACGAAGGGGATGATAAGGCCGAGGAAGAGCCAGTGGAGAAAAGCGGCAATACAATTATTCTTTGGCTGACCTCTGAGAATCATCGGTAAAATATCGATGGTTCCGGCAATTATTCCGAGGCCGATGGCAATAATAAGATCTTTTAATTCCATCTAATTGCTCCTGTATTGTGTTGATCAGGTCGGAGAAAATATACCAGAATTTCAGGGATAAACAATTCGAGATGCGTTATAAAGTTCAGTTTTGAAGGAGCGGTGGGGTAAAGATCGCCTTTCTCCAATATGTCGCTAGATCTTGCAAGAGGAACGCAGGGAGATAACGTAAATAATCAATGTGATCATATGTCGGGTGAATTAATCGCGATCATAACCGTGTTCTGCTGGACCATTAGTGTTCAGTTCTTTGGAAGTGCATCAAAATTGATTGGTGCTACTTCAGTGAGCTTTATACGAATTATTTTGGCGATGGTACTCTTTTCCGTTTTCATGTTGATAACTACCGGTGAGATTGTACCGCTCAGCTTACCAATTTCTGCCTGGGGATATCTGATGCTGTCCGGGGCAATCGGACTTTTTATCGGTGATATATTCCTGTTCAAAGCATTGGTTGAGATTGGCCCGAGATTGGCCATGCTCATCCATAGTCTGGCTGCACCGCTTGCAGCCCTGATCGGCTTTGCAATCCTCAATGAGTCATACACTGCCATCCAATGGTGTGGGATGTTTGTTACACTTTCAGGTGTCTCTTTGGTGATTCTTGAAAAGACTCCTGCCACGCACAGAAACTCAAGACTTAACGTGCAAAGGATCTCCCTGGCAGGGATTTTGTACGGAATTGGTGCAATGTTTGGGCAGGCGGGTGGTTATATATTAAGCAAGAAAGGTATGCAGTTTGAGGATGGTTTTCTTGACCCTTTTGCCTCTACGCATATTCGAGTCATTGGTGCGCTGATCTGTTTTCTGGTGTACCAAACTATTCGGCGTGATCACTCTGCACTTTCCCGTGCGTTGCAGAACAAACGTGCCGTTACGTATACTGCCATCGGTTCATTTATCGGACCTTTTATTGGTGTCTCGCTTTCACTTCTTTCGCTTCATTACCTAGAAACGGGTATTGCTGCCACGATTCTCTCCCTGGTACCGGTCTGTATCATTCCTTTTGCGCTCTTCCTTCATAAGGAATACGTGTCTTTTCGGGCGGTGATTGGAGCGTGCATCGCGGTGTCAGGTATTTTTTTGCTGAGTAATTTCTAACACCCACACGATTGTCGTGAACCTACACAAATGTAGGATTTGAATGTTCGATGTTTTGGGTTGCCATCACTGGTTGTTTTTGCTCTGTAATTATCTGAATATATTTAATAAAAAAGGTTACCAAAAGGGCGTTCATTGGCATTCGTTTTGCTAGTTAGAGAGAAATGAACACAACTGATAAGGAGCAGTATGAAAATAATCGATTCAACCCTTCGTGAAGGAATACAGGTATCGGGTATATGGTTGTCTTTGGACCAGAAACTGAAAATTCTGCAAAACCTTAAGCGAACTGGCGTTACGGAAATAGAAGTTGGTATCGCGTCGGCCCAATGCGAAGATGTTTCAGAGTTACTTTGTGCGACCAGGGATAATGAACAGGGCATGGTTAAACAGTATTCAGTCTGGTCCCGATGCGTGCCTGCAGACATTCAATACGCCGCTTTGCTCGGGGCTGATGTTGTATCTCTTTCGATCCCGGTCTCCAAACAGCATCTGGTAGATCGGCTCGGTAAATCGAAGAAATGGGCACTGGAGACCGTACGAGAATCGGTTGGCCGTGCGATTGATCTCGGTTTACGGGTCTCGATTGGTTTTGAAGATGCCACACGTGGTGACCAGCAGTTTCTCCTGGATATTAGTGAAGTGGCAAAGTGTGCAGGAGTGTTTCGAATTCGTATCGCTGATACCATCGGTTGCTGTTCATCCCTTGAGGTCTCAGAGCTTATGCGTAAGTTGGTTAAAACGGGACACCCGGTTGAGTATGGTTTTCATGGTCATAATGATTTTGGCATGGCAACGGGAAATAGTATTGCTGCACTGGAGGCGGGAGCTACCTGGGCCGATGTGACAATTCTCGGGATGGGAGAACGAAGCGGGTGCGCCCGACTCGAGGAGGTTGCCGCATTTTTGCACATTCGACATAAGCGCGATTTCGACCTTAAGGAGATCAAGGCATTGTCCGAACTGGTCTCAAAAATGTGCAATCGTCCTGTACCAAAGGATCAGCCGATCGTTGGATCCGATATCTTCCACTGTGAGACAGGTCTCCATGTTCACGGCTTACAGGTTAATCCGAAACTATATGAACCGTTTGATCCTGAGGTTGTTGGGGCAAAAAGAAGATTTCTCTTTGGTAGAAAAAGTGGCAGAGCGGCAGTGCGAGGGCTCTTAGAGAATTATCAGGGAGGCTCTCCAAAGCAACAAGAGGTTTCCGATTACCTCCGACAGGTTAAAGCGTATGCTGAGCAAATCAACCGGCCTTTTACCGCAGAAGAGTTTTTTGCCACGTTGTAAATTGAGCAGCAGCTAACCAGTTGGGAGGCAAACAGTAATTGTAAACAAGGAACTTTTTATCAATAGGCTTCATCAAGGTACCGCTCTTTGAGATAGTCAAGGAAATATCTGGAGTTTGTTTGCTCTCCGGTTGCTTGTTGGATCAATTCCTGCGAATCTTTAAGGCTCCCGATCGACCAGATATTGGCTTCCAGCCATTCCCTGATAAATATGACATCTCCGATGAGTAAACGAGCCTGCCAATCAGGGTATGCTCTTTTGATGGCGCTGAAAATTTGAACGCTGTTGATCGAACCAAGTGTATAGGCAGGAAAA
>QZLB01000078.1 GCA_004796425.1 Desulfobulbaceae bacterium
TGCAAGGCTTTCATTGGAAAAATCTGTTGCGCCATGAATTTCATGCCCAATATGAACGGGAACTGGCAAAGCTCTCAGATGGCTCCAGCTTTTCCATGGAGGTCCAGACACCCTATAACAACGACTGGATCTATTTAACGGTTACGCTGCTTTCAGCACGGTTAAGTGCGGGAGATCGGGTGCAATGGCTCGGTGTTGATATCACTGCACGAAAAGAGTTGATCGACCAGTTGCACTTCATCAAACATGGGGTGGAGATGAGTTATGTACCCACCTTGTGGGTAAGCGAAAATGCAGAAATCGTTTATGTGAACCAGGCCGTATGCAAATTGCTTGGTTATTCAAAAGAGGAGCTGACAAAACTGCACGTCTGGGACATCAACCCGATGATCCCGAGAGATATCTGGGAAGAGAAGTGGGCCTGGTTTCAGCAGGAAAAAGATGTCACCTTCCCGGGGGAGTATAAAACCAAAACCGGTGAATTACTCGATGTGGAATTCAGGTTAAGCAACCTGGTCCATCCCGACGGGAGGAGATATAATGTGGTTTTTGTCAGCAACTATCAACCACAAACAGCCTGAAGGTGCGCTATTGCTCAGAGACAATTAAGGCAACTCACCACGTTAAGATAATCCCTCGGACGTGTAATTCTGGTAGGTAAGTTTCATAGTAAAGAAACAGAAGCAGCAGACGCCAGGTTGGTTTTGGCCTGACAACCAGGTATCTGCTGCTCCCAGGAGAGATTGGTGCCAGGTATCAGCAGCCTTGTGCGTTTGCTGCTGCGACATTCTCAGAAATTCGATCTTCTAGTACCCGTTGCTTGTGAAAGAGGTTTACGCAGGTTGCCGAGGAGGCTGCCGGTTCACTATAGCAGTCAAGATCGGAAAGAAACTCCAGGGTCTCACGTAATTGCTCTTTAAGCTGCTGATTCTGGTTGCTCAGATTCGCACAGGTCATGGAAATAGGTATGGCAGGAGCCTGTCGCACCTTGTTCTGATGGAGTGAGTGAGCTGGAACATTCTGCCGCTGGACGTCGGTACGTTGCTTAGCCCCGAAAATTGGGCCGGATGTTAAGAGTATGATTAGAATCGTAATATTGAAAGTTATAAGAAAAGAATTCATGGTCGACTCCCGGTTTTCGGTTTATGATGACTATCGATGTTCATAGGTGCCCGCTCCTTCAGAAATGGTTCAATAAATCTAAAAATAATAGGTGGCCCTACATTCACGGTTAGGGGGGATGCAAAGTGTGAGGTGTTCATTTGTCCGAACAGTTCGGATGATTTTGACAACAGGCTGATGCTGGCCTAAACTTACAGGAGTGGAAAAGGAGAAAGCAGGTACTCAATATAAGCGATTGACCACGACTTAAGCGATAATTCGAGAGAGAAATGAACGGAAAGTCAAGACGGCCGGGATAGAACTGGAAACGAGCTGTATCTGCCTTTCGGCCTGCGAACCCCAAAAAACGAACAGGATTGATACCATGAAGAAAATCATAGTTGTGATGCTGCTGCTTTTTACAATTCCCGCATTTGCCGGAATCAGAGCTATTACCGATACCGGGGAAGAGGTCATTCTCAATAGCGATGGGACCTGGGAATATCTCAAATCACCAGCCGTCGGTAATGACATTCCGGTCAACTCGGTATCCTATACAAAACCGGGAAGTGCCCAATTTCTGCTGAAAAGCACCATGAACAACTCAGGGTTCTGGGTAGATACCCAGAAGTGGCAGTTTTCAAAAGCTAGCCAAAATGAAGCCGCTGAATATGAGTTCAAGCTCAAAGGAAAAGATCTCTACGGTATTACGATCACCGAGGAAATGTCAATTCCACTCGATTCATTGGTCAAGATTGCGCTGGATAACTTGCTCAAAGAGGCACCTGATGCGCGGGTCATACTCAAAGAGTATCGAAACGTAAATGGCCTCAACCTCATCCATATGCAGATGCGTGCCACGGTCTCAGGAATAGATGTGGTGTATTATGGGTACTACTATTCTGACGATTCCGGTTCTACTCAGTTACTTACCTATTCATCTTCAAAGTTGATACAAAGATATCAGGCTCAAGCTTATGAACTGTTGAACGGTCTGGTCGCCCAGTAATTGAAGTGCCCGAGGTTTTGCTCATCACCAGGTGAGCAAAACCTGCCATCTTGAGAATGCAAATTCGTTGACCTTCGGTATACTTCCAAATCTGAGCAAATCAGTATTGTTGTCTTATTTCCCTAGAAAATAACGGACGAAATTGCGATATGCGGATGAAAAATGATCGAAGCTCAGTTAGGGTGGTTAGGGTGAGATAAATCTGTATCTATCAAGAAAAACTTATCAATGTTATTGGCAAAGAATTAGATCAGGCGAAAATAAGCATATGACCACATTCATTCACGCATCTGATATCCATCTGGACAGTCCACTGCACGGCCTGGAGCGCTACGAAGACGCACCGGTTGATGAAATTCGATCTGCATCGCGTCGGGCATTCGTGAACCTGATTGATACGGCCCTGGAGCGCGATGTTGATTTCGTTATTATATCCGGAGATCTCTACGATGGTGAATGGAAAGATTACCATACCGGCTTGTTTTTTATTGCCCAGGTTGGCCGGTTGAGTAATGCAGGGATTCGGGTTTTTGTCGTGTCTGGCAATCATGATGCCGCCAGCAGAATTACCCGATATATGCCCTTGCCGGACAAAGTACTGCTGTTCGACACGAAAAAGCCGCAGTCGGTAACCCTTGATGATCTCAGGATTTGTATTCATGGCCAAGGATATGGACAGCAGGTTGTCCGGGAAAACCTGGCGGCTGAGTTTCCCCGAGCAGTAGCGGGATATTTTAACATCGGCATATTGCACACCTCGTTAACCGGTCGGCCCGATCACGAACCATATGCGCCGTGCAGTTTAGATGACTTGGTGTCAAGGGGATACGATTATTGGGCACTTGGCCATGTGCACGAGCGTGAGATCGTCTCGACAGACCCCTATATCGTCTTTCCAGGCAACATTCAGGGCCGTAACATCCGTGAACCGGGAGCAAAAGGGGTAACCCTGGTAACACTCGATGAGGGTGGTGTTATCGATTTGGAACAGATCATGACCGATGTGCTCCAGTGGCTCCGCTGTTCAATCGATATTTCAGAGTGTCAAATCTATGAACAGATCCATGCAACGGTGCGGGAGGAGATTTACCGTCAACTTTCGCAATCCGGGATACAAACACTGGCAATGCGTTTGGAGTTAACCGGGACGAGTCCGTACCATCGGGAAATGATGGCTTATCCTGAGCGCATTCGTGAAGAGCTCCGGGCAATAGTGGCCGCCATGGAAGGGGTGTGGCTGGAGAAAATCGTGATTTCTACCCGCGAACCCGAAGTAGCTGAACCAACCACCGAAACCGATGAGATTCTTTCCGGGCTTGAAGAAGTTATTGAAAAACTTGATCTGCAACAGCAAAATCTGTTGGATCTCTTACCGGAACTATCGGGGTTGAAATCGAAAATCCCACCAGAGCTTATCGATGAAAATTCAGTTCTTGAAGTCAGTGGTGATTCGTTAAACCGGATCGTGCAGGAAGCCAGGCAACTGCTGCAGAGTAGAATGCGACTGAGGAGAACACAGGGATGAAGCTGGAACGACTTGAACTGGCGCCATTCGGTCCGTTCACTGAAACCGTTCTCGAGTTCTTTTCGGTAACTCCCGGGTTGCACATAATTTTTGGCTTGAACGAGGCAGGTAAATCCAGTTCTTTGAGAGGTTTGCGAGCGCTGCTGTACGGCTTTCCAGAGCGCACTCCTGATAATTTCCTGACGCCGTCAAACCAGCTTAGGGTTGGGGGGGTGCTGGTAAAAGAAGATGGGGCCCGACTAGAGTTTTATCGCAGAAAACGACGCAAGTCTGATCTGCTGGATGAGCAGGGGAATGTGCTTGATCCGCAGAGTCTGAAAGATTACCTGGGCGATATTAATCTTGAGACCTTCCAGACCTTATACGGGATTGATCACGCCTCGATGGTTGCGGGGGGAAAAGATATTCTGGCCCAGCGGGGTGAAATCGGTCAAGCCCTGTTTACGGCAGGCACGGGCATCTCATCACTGAAGCACATGATCCAGGAGTTGGAGGAGGAAGCGGGTGCGCTGTTCAAAGATCGCGGTACCAAGCAGAGAATAAACCAGCAACTGCGAGATTATAAGTCACTGAAAAAAGCGTTGCGGGATGCCACGCTCAAACCAGCAGATTGGAGCCAGTTAAGAAAACAGCTCAGTGAAACTGAGGCGCATAAAAAGGAACTTGAACAATTGAGTCTGGCCAAACGTGCTGAGTTACAGCGGCTTGAAAGACTGAAGCGAGTGATACCTGGTCTGGGTCGGCTTGAGCACCTGGAACAACAGATTGTGGCGTTAGGTCCGGTTGTAGTGTTACCTGATGATTTTGGTGGCCATTTTCAGGAGGTTGAAAACAGACACCAGGCGCTCATCTTAAGTCTTGAACAGAAACGCAGCCGGCTAACCTCACTACGATCGCAGCTTAAAAACATTTCCACCGATCGGGCACCGCTCGATCATCGGGAAATGATCGAGGATCTCCACCAGCGACTCGGTCGGTATCGTAAAGATGTGGCTGACCGGGCACGCCTTGATGGCATGAGAATTGCCCAGCGTAAGGAGGCAGGGAGAATGCTCGAGCAGTTGAAGAGTGATATGACGCTGGAAAACATCGAATCTCTGCGCCCCATTTTGATGCGAAAACAATCGATCAGAGCGCTGCGTAGTCGCTATGACCGTCTCGAGGAAAAGAAAAAACAGTATCGCAATCAGAAAGCTGAAGCGGAGCGAGAATTATCTCTGCTGAACTCAGCGAGACTGCAATTACCTTCGGGGGTTGATTTCAGTGATCTTGAGTCGGCAGTAAAACGTGCTCAATCATTGGGTCCTCTCGATGAGCAGATCGATCAGGCAGTAGCTGCGATTGATGAGTTGACTGAAACCTGTCAACGTGATCTGCAACGTCTCGGTATCTGGCAGGGCGGATATAAGGCGCTGCTAATCGCTGGATTTCCACTGCTTGAGACGGTTGAGCGATTTGAGCGACAGGATAACGAACTGCAAAAGGAGCGCACCGCACGCTCAGATGAGCTTTCTCGTGAGCAGCATGATCTACAAACGCTTTTACAAGAGCAGCAGCTGGCTGGTTATGGAGAACAACAGTTTACCGAAAGAACGCTTGCAGAAGCCCGACATAAAAGAGAACAGGGCTGGGAACTTCTCAAAAGACAGTGGCTTGAGGGCGAGGATATTGGCAGTGAAGCTGTTCAGTATGATCCTGATCAACAACTTGAAACAGCGTATGAAAAACAGGTTCAGAACGCTGATGAAATCGCCGACCAATTGCGTCAGGAGGCCGATCATCAGGCACGGGCGGTCAACCTTGCCGCACGTATTGAAGCTGCCCGTTCGAAGATTGAGAAACTGAAACAAGCGGTTGACGCAATTGATGAGTCGGTGAGACAGTATCAGCAGCAGTGGCAAATACTCTGGCAGGATCTTGAACTGGAACCGCTGGGTCCCGCTGAAATGAAATCCTGGTTGATGGGTATAGAGCACCTGCGTAGAAAAGTTGAAGAGTTGGGATCGAAGGAGCGGGAACTGCACCAAAGAGAGAAAATTCGACAGCAACACCAACAGAAGGTGATCGCACTGCTTCCCGACAACCAGACGGGAAAAGATGAGCAGGATGAAGTACTGTCGACCGTTTTGCTGAAGGCAGAATCTATTCTTAAAAGCGCAGCTGACCAGCAGAAACAACGCGACGCACTTCAACAGCAAGAGAGTCACTACCTCAAATTGCAGGAGCAGTCGAGCCATGGTCTGGCGTTGCTGGAAGAAGATTTAACTCGGTGGCGGGATGATTGGCAGAAACTGCTGGTTGAGCTGAACCTTGGTTATGAGATCGTACCGGGGGATGTTGATGATTTGCTTGATACCATCTCCCACTGTTTTGAAACGTATGATAAAGCAGCCGATCTACAGAGCAGGATCAACGGAATTGACCGTGATGTTGGAAAATTCAAAGAGGATGCTGAAACAATCTTCTCACTTATTACCCCCGATCTCAAGGATCGGGACCTTGAACAAGGGGTTTTGGAACTGCATGGAAAACTCAACCGAGCCCTCCAGGAAGATGAGCGTTTTCAATTGATCAGCACGCAAATCCAGGAGCTCTCTTCAGAGATTGAGCGGGATGAAGTGGAACGTGCCCGGTTGCTAGAACTATTGGAAACGTTCACTAAAGAGGCAAAATGCCAGGATGTTCGGGATCTCCATGTGGCAATTAAAACATCTGATGAATACAAGAAGTTGAAACAACATCGTGATGAACATTATGAATCACTCTTGGAGCTTTGTGAGACGATAGAGATCAGTGAGATCAAAAGACAGGTATCTGCAGTGAATGTTGATCAACTACCGTCCATGATTGAGAATCTCACCCGTGAAATTGAATCAACCGTGGAGCCAGAAATTGAGCAGACACTCAAAAGAATAGGTGAAATCACCCGGGAACTGAAATCCATGGATGGCACTGGTCGGGCAGCAGATATTGCCAGTGAATTAGAAGTTACAGGGGCCAGAATTGAAACAATGGTCGAAGATTACGTCAGGTTACAGTTGGCAATTCGCTTATTGCGCGAGGAAATCGAGAGATATCGCAGTGAAAATCAGGATCCAATTCTGCAAAGCGGGTCGGAATTTTTTTCCCGCCTGACCGGAAATTCATTTAGCCAGCTCCAGATTGATATCGACGATAGTGGCAATACCATTATTGTTGGTCAGCGGGACAATGGTTCACGCGTCGGTGTTGAGGGCATGAGTGACGGTACTGCTGACCAGCTCTATCTGGCACTCCGACTGGCAACCCTGGAATCCCGGCTCGCCAGGTTTGAGCCGATGCCCTTTATTGTCGATGACATCCTGATAAATTTTGATGATCAGCGAACTGAAACCACCTTGTCGGCTCTGGCAGCATTGTCAGAAAAAAACCAGGTGATCCTGTTCACCCATCACCAGGCCGTGGTTGAAACAGCCCAACGGTTGGATTCCGAGGGAGAAGTGGTGATTCACCAGTTGAGGGACGCTGCGTGAAAGTTGCAGGCTTGTTGGAAATGCGATATCCATGATGATCCATGAGCGAACAAAAGACCGATAATGTCAGGGAGTCTGAACCGCACCGTCCAGATCCTCCTGAGCAGATTGTAAGCCTCAGTCTCTTCAGTTCCTACCTTGCTCGAACGCTCGGTTGGTGTGTGGTTGCCTGGTTTCTCAGTAACCAGTTTGCCACCGGATCGTTTACTATGGTCATGCTCAGTGTCCTGATATTTGCAACCCCGCTGCTGCTCAGTTCTTTTTATATTCAAACCATACACCAGACCAGGAAAACCCATGACCTTTTGCCTGGGAGCCTGCTCTACTGGTTGGTTGGCAAACGTCTGTTGATTATCATGATTACGGGGGTGGCTTGCCTGCTTTTCGCTTTTGTGCTGCTCATCCAGTTTCATACCTACTCGCGGCTCCAGTGGATCATATTCTTCATGATCGCACCGGTATACTGGATCTGTTACCAACGCATTAAGCGATTGCTCAGTTTGAATTACCAGCCCTACGTAGTGCCAGCAATCGCGCTGGTATGGGCTCAACGGATTGTCCCGGCAATCATGACCGTCCTGTCATTTAGTTTGATCCTGTTAATCGGGGATCCACCGGTTTTCAAATCGCTCACCCATGCGATACATGTACACAAAGAGCTGGTGCAGGATATGACCGGCAGCGGTGTGGTGTTTGAGTCTTCCCAGTATCTCGCGCTCTTTGATGGACTTCGTGCGTACGCACTCAGCGAGCTTTCCCGGTTGAGCCCAAGTTGGGCGCTATTGGGCAGTCTCATTTCCACCTATATCATTTTCAGTGGTGGCTGCCGGATGATCGGCTGCTTTGTGATTCCCACAGGAGAATATCGCCGAATTGTGACCGCGCTCTCTACCAGGCAGGATCCTGACCGGCTGCTTCGCCGCGATCTCTTGAGAATAAGCATAGTTACGCTGGCCATGGTCGGCCTGCTCTATGTACCGCTCTTTGGTTGGATCGAACACCTTGTTCAAAAGGATCCCCGGGTAAGCGAGCTGCGAGCGCATGCGGAGCAGAAAGTCGTTCCGGAACTGGAAAGTGTTCTGCACTACCTCGTCCTGGAACAGATTGATGGCGACTTGTATCTGCCTGGAACAATAGATAAAATATCTGGTGCTCTACAGAAGGCTGATTTTCGACTCGAACAGGAACGTGCAGAGTTGGAGCACGAAATTACAGTGGCTTTTGACAGTCTTGAAGAAAATGTCGATACCTATCTGGACTGGTACTACAGCCTCCATGGTGAATATGGTCGGTTGGTAAATCTCATGAGTGGTGAACTCGAAGATTACATGGCAGAAAAACTCAAAGAGAAGTTGGCCAGTAATAAAACGTTTGAGAAATTGGCGCTGAAGATCAACCAATTTACCAAAGCCCAAGGTCAGATAAAGACAATATTCTATGGCCAGGTGGATAAGATCAAAGCCGCGGGCCTGGTTACCAATGCGTCCAATCCGATTCAGATAGAAGAACGAACCACAATGACCAGTTTATTAGGGCCGGATCTTCATCAAAGCTATCTTTCCTTTGAGAACCGGATGACAATTTCTGCCGGAATGGGGATTGTCGCCGGGCTTTATGCGGGCAGATTTTCGGCAAAGATGAGCCAGAAAATTGTCAGTCGGGTCATGCAGCGAGGCATCCTGAAACAGGCTGCGAAAATGATGCTCCGCGTTGCCATCGGCCGATCTGTGGGAGCGACAGAAGGAGCAGGGACCGGTTCGTTAACCGGCGCGGCTGTCGGCACCGTGGTACCCGGTGTTGGTACCACGGTCGGTGCCGTTGGCGGGGCAATTGTTGGGGCGATTGTGGTCACCGTTTCAGCAGATAAGGCGCTGGTGGAACTCGAGGAATTATTTGGTCGGGAGGAGTTTAAACAGAAGATTCTTGAAGCAATTAATCAGGTTGAAGCGGAATTGCTGCAGCAGTTGATGGTGGTGGACGCTCCATAAACCGAAGGTCATGTTGTAATCCCGGTGATATAATTCCCTGATGTTGTTGTCTATAATTTTCGCGGTGTTAGATGAATGCCGGCGAGCATACAGCGCACTGATCCGCCGGCAAGCTCAATGGTCGGTATCGAGAGCGGGACGATTTGTGCGTGTTCTTCAATTGATTTGATCTGAGTTTTAGAGAGCGAAGCAGATGCGCGCTGCGAGAGCGCGAAAATCGAGCCGTTCGTACCAGTCAGTTCCATGCCGTTACCGGCAAAATTATCCACCTGCTCGAAACTGAGCTCAATCACCTTTCTGCCTGTATTTTCGAGACGCAAAGCGATTTCTTCACGCCGTTGCGGGTCGACGATCATTTCAAGACAAACCAGGGCAAACTCGGAAGCGATACTCATCATCACATTGGTGTGATAGATTGGGGTACCGCTTCTATCAGCGGTATCAAACGCCATCGGTTCAAACTGAAAAGTAGAGCAGAAGCGCTCCAGGATAATGTCGTTGGCCCGGTTGGATTTCGCGGTATAGGCAACTCGTTCAATATGATCCAAGACCATCGCCCCTGTCCCTTCTAGAAACAGGTTGTCCCATTCAAGCCCGGAATAGTCCACCACATCCTGGACGCGATATTCACATTTGAGCATTTCAATAACGTCCTGTCTTCGTTCGCGTCTTCTGCTGGGTGAATACATTGAATAAAGTGCAATGTGACCACCCGGGTGGGTAGAGAACCAGTTATTGGGAAACACCGAGTCGGGAGTTTCGCGTTCACCGAAATCATCAAAGACGTGGACCCTGATCCCGAACGATTCAAGGGTTGCCACCGCCTGGTTGAACTCTTTCCTGGCAGTCAGTGCCACGCTATTGTCCGGGACAATATCAGCTTTCTGAAAAGCGTTATCAGATGCCGTTTCCGGGTTCGGGTGAAAGTGATAGGGTCGGATCATGACCACTGCACTGGGTGCTTGTATAAGAGCCATCTGGATCTCCTTGCGGTATCAGCGAAGTCAATTATATACCCCTGTCGGTCGTGTTCTGAAAACGGGGATCAGCGGTACTGATAGTTCTTCAACAAGTTTGAGCACCGATAAACAAAAATCTGTTTCGATACTACACCGCCCCTGAACACCTCTATCACTTCAGGTCCCTCGATGGTTTCGAAATAGTCCGGATATTTTTTCCGGGGGCTGGTAAAGTGGCGGTCTGTGGTGATAAATAACCCGTTTTTTCCCTTTAAATCGACACCTTCAGCCCAAAACTGGTAAGCGTTTGCCTTTGTTTTACTGAAACAGAATACTTCAAAACGCCCTTCGGTGGCCAGTTCAACTTCTCCGCTCATATACCATTTAGCGGTGAACAGGAAGTAATCCTCAGGGTTCAGTTCATTGTTCTTTAAGTAGTCATCAAGTGTTTGCCAGCCATAGGTGTCAAGCGTCGTATCTTCCAGGGCGACTCCTTTGGGCAGCCATCCTTTCTGCTCAAAATGGTGAAGGTGCAGAATGCCAAATCGTGCATGTCCAACCAGAATCAGATAGAGGGCTGCGGTAATCGTTAGAGAGATTTTGTAAAAGTTTCGCCAACCCTGGCTCTGGGACCATTGGCGGGCAACCAGATGGGCGAGGGGGATCATCAGGATGATAAACCCGGCCAGTGTCCAGTGGGGCAGAACCTCTCGAAACAGTGAAACGAAAATAAAAAAGAGTACGGGTACGGAGCCAAAAAAGAGGAAGAACCGATACCGTTGATCACCACCCGGGAACCCACTGCGAAAGCTGGCTGCAATCACATAGAAGGCCTGGAAAAAGAAGAAGGGCGTAAGATAAAGTGCCTGGCCCCCCAGAGACTCGAAGAAATCGTCGATTGAAAGTTGCGTACCAATTGCCTTTTGCCCCTGATAGAGAAAGGACGTAAAGGAATTTTGCCAGTTCCATATGATGACCGGTGAAAAGGCCAGAATTGCAAATCCAATCAACAGGTAGGGGCCTGGCCGAAGCAGAAGATCACGACGGTAGAGTAGCAGGTAACCAAAAAACAAACCGATCAAACCCACGCCATGATATTTCCCAAGCATTGCCAGGCCGCAAAAAAGCCCGGCAATAATCCAATACGCAGTTCGGTAGGGTTGGTGGAGCATTTTCCAGAACATGAACAGCGATAGAATCCAGAAAAAGCTCATCGGGCCATCCGGGAGTACCATGACCCCGGCACAGGCCAGGAAAATAGGTAACGAATTCAGGAGCACCAGGGAAAAAATGGTTTCTTTTTCATCGAGAAAAAGGCGTGCCAGCCGGGCATAGAAATAATTACTTACGGTAAACAGCAGGACAACCCCGAGCCGAATGGTAAACTGATTATGGACCCCGGTGAGTTTCGGAAAGAGACCGGCGAAAAAAGCGACCAGGGGTGGATGATCGTAATAGCTGAGTGAAGGCCTGAGGGAATAACTGTGATAGTAGGCTTCGTCATAGCCCGGTCCGAGCAATAAGGCAAAAATCAGCCGAACCAGCAGGAACGCCCCAATCACCAACCAGAGATTTCCGGTAAGCGGTGGCGTATGACCGGTAATTAGATGCGGTTCTGTATTGCCGTTGAGCAGCGTCGTGATGGATGTTTGATGATTCATTGGCCGTATTGTTCAGTCTGTTTCTCTGTCCGATGTTTGCAAGAGCGCAGTGAACTGGACAACAGTTGCAGCTGTTATACTGTTAAGCAAAGCATTTGTAAACATGATCTCCCACCATTATGCTTTTTTCCTGTGCATGCGTGTTACAGCGGGGATGGTGGAACTTTTATTGTGGTCTAACATGAATATTACCAGTCATGTAAGGGTTGGCACCTGTAGCTGGAAGTATGACTCCTGGCGTGGTTTGATCTATCCCGAATCAGGACCGCTCAATTATTTGGGTGAATATAGTCGGTGCTACAATACGGTAGAGGTGGACCAATGGTTCTGGTCACTTTTCGCCGGAAACAAAGTGGTTTTGCCCCGTTCGGATACCGTACGGGAGTATAATGAATCGGTACCTGATACTTTTGTGTTCGGTATAAAGGTTCCCAACTCGATCACCCTAACCCATTTCTACAAAAAAACGTCCAAGGAACCGCTGGAGCAAAACCCGCATTTTCTTTCTCTTGATTTGCTCAAGAGGTTTCTGGAAACCATCGAACCCCTGGGGAAAATGATCGGGCCCCTGATCTTTCAGTTTGAGTATCTGAACAAAAAAAAGATGTCGGGTCAGGCGGAATTTGTTGAACTGCTCGCTGATTTTTTCGATGATGCTCCAAAAGGTTACACATACTGTCTAGAGATACGTAATCCAAACTATCTCAATGAAATTTATTTCAAGTTGCTCAGGGAGAAAAAGATAAATCCGGTTTTTCTACACGGATATTATATGCCCTCGATATTTGAGGTTTATAAGCAATATCAGGATTATGTCGGTGAGGGTTGTGTGATTCGATTACACGGTAGACATCGGGAAGAAATAGAGAAGGAAACGAATAAGAACTGGAGTCGCATTGTTATGCCTCAGGATAAAGATTTGCGACAGCTTTCAGCAATGCTGGAAGATCTTGAGAGCAGGGGGGTGCCGACATTTCTTTTTGTAAACAACCATTTTGAAGGATCAGCACCGACCACCATTGTCCGAATCCAGGAGGTGCTTGACTCCTGATTCATATAAATCAACGATTATGCACTGGCTGGAGTGTTCAGATATGGAAAGCGGAAAACCCAAAAACAGGAGTAATAAAGTTATCGTCGCAGTACTTATTTTCTCCACTCTGGTAATCATCGGCCTGGCGGCATCTGTACCATTTTATTTTGAAACGACCACCATCTGGTACAAAACAGGCTTAGACAAGACGTTTCTCAGGTTCGGCCAGGTGGCGGGCATGATCGCCTTGTGTTTGATTCTACTGCAGATTATCATCGCGGTCAGGGGTGCATACCTCGAGTCTTGGTGTGGCGTTGCAAATCTTGTTCGGCTCCATCAGGTTAATGGTCTGCTTATCTGCCTTCTGATTTTAGTTCATGCACTGCTTATCCTGCTGCCGGAAGGACTTAACAACCTGCCGATCGGCAGAAAGTACTGGCCTGAGATGGTCGGAGGCGTGGCCCTGGTTGCGTTGCTGGCAACCACTTTCTTTTCCTATTTCAGAGAAGCACTGAAGATTGGATACCAGCGTTGGCGTTTCATTCATCGACCGCTTGGCTACCTGATTGCACTAGCGGTGGTGATCCATGTTCTGTTTGTCAGTGATGTATTTGCTTCCGGTGTGCTCAGATCCCTTCTGGTCAGCGCAGGCGGTGGGGTGTCGCTCTATGTTCTTGTCGTTAAGACACTGTTATTTATGAAGAAGTAGGGTAACATCGAGGATAGTTTAACATTAAACCTTGCGGGAGGGTCACAAGGAATTACCTTCTAACCATGGAAGTGAGTTGTCCGGTTTTAAGCTTTGGTGACCAACGGACACTCCTTTCAGAAATAAGATTAAGGAGGAATTCATGAAATCAATCGTGCAGATAATAATGGCATTGACTGTTCTGTTACTCTTTGCAGTGCCGGCCCAGTCAGCCCAGAAGTGGGAACTTGATAAAGCACATTCAAGTTTTTATTTCAACGTAGACCATATATTCTCAAAAACACATGGACAATTTAATGATTTCAAAACAGAAATCTCTTTTGATCCCAACAATCTGGGTGAGTCGAGCTTCTATTTTGAAATTGCAGTGAAATCAATCAACACGAACATCACCAAGCGAGATAAACATCTCCAGTCCGGAGATTTTTTTGATGCCGGGAAGTACCCGCTGATGACCTTTCGCTCAAAATCAATCACTGATGCAGGCAACGGAATGTATCAGGTTGCAGGGGACTTTACCGTGAAAGATGTAACCTACGATCTGACTATTCCTATACAGTTGGTTGGCGTAAAGGAGCATCCGACCGCCAAGGGCAAACTGGTGGCAGGGTTTGACGGCAGGGTTACCCTTGACCGGTTGGCCTACAAGGTAGGGAGTGGGAAGTTCTATGAGTTAGGTGTTATCGGAAAAGATGTTGATGTTCTGGTATCCCTTGAAGTATTGGCAGATAAATAGTCTGTTATTTACCATAATAAAAACCGGTAGATTCCATTTGTGATGGTTCTGCCGGTTTCACCTGTCCAGACCAACGAAATTGACTATTAGCGAAAACATCGAGCGGGGAGGAAAAAATGACTACGTCTGAGTTTGAAGAGAAAATAAAAGAGCTCAAGGATGAGGTAGCGGCGCTGCCGGGTGACGTGGCGGCTGCGGAAATTGAATCTACTGCCTCACGGTTGGAAGGTTTCAACTTTACCCCGCCGATTGTAATTGACATTACCCGCTTTCTCAGGCTTACCAAGACGACCCTTTTGCAAGAAATTGATACCATTCTGGCGATGCCCGATGCCCAAGCTTGCGCGCTTGCACCGGATGACCCAAAGAAATGCCAGGATCTGCGTATACAGTTCATTTCGGTACTTATCTACTATTACAAATTCCTGGTCCAACTGCGCGAAGGCAACCTGGAAGCCTGGGATGAGATCGATGAAGTGTATGTGCATGACTGATAGCGTGTGCCTCCCTGGGTATTAAAGGTGGTTGGCATCTTTTATCAGATGTGAAACTGTGTGAACAGGTAGAAAGGATTCCGCTGAAGCGCCTGCCTGGAATTGGTTTTGCAACTACAATCCTTTTAATGAGGGTTATATGGAACCTGTCATTGTCCTCCTGCTTTTAGCCATTCTGGCGTTTTTCATCTGTTCGGTATTGGGTGGTATTGCATTTTTCCGCTTACAGGGATTGCGCAAAAGAATTGATCAGTTGGAACACAAGCTTGAAGCATCGCAACCGGACCCGGGGTTGAAGACAGAAGCGACGGCGACCGTGGCAGCAGGACTTGAGGTTCAGGCACAACCGGCAGAGGAGGTAGAGGACTTTGATCTCGACAGTCTTGAGGAACAGGAGGTAGCGAGAAAACCGCCTCCCTACCAGCCGCCAGTTACAGAAACACCAAGCAGTGAACAACGATATATACCAGAACCGGGCCGTCTGGCGACGATCTTTGGAAATCTCAAGGAAAACTGGATGATCTGGCTTGGTGGGGTGTGCGTAGGTCTGGCCGGTATTTTCTTGGTCAGATACAGTATTGAGACCGGTTTGTTGGGTCCGGCCGCCCGGGTGACAGCCGGAGTCGGGGTCGGTATTGCGTTGCACATCATTACCGAATGGCTCTATCGACGCGCAACCGAACCACATCCCTCTCTTGCCGCTCTTGCAGGCGGGGCAAGTATAACGCTTTACGCCGCACTGCTGGCCGCACTGCATCTCTATGATTTGCTGAATCCAACAATTGTTTTTGGTGGTCTTGCCGTTGTTTCGCTGTTTACCATGCTGATTGCCTTGCGCTATGGACCGATCCTGGCGATTATCGGTATCCTTGGCGCCTATGTAGTACCCATTCTGGTTTCAGACAATAGTGGTAATATCCTCGGGGCGCTTATCTATGCCCTGTTGATTACCGGGGCAGCTTTTCTGCTCAACCGGTATGTGTATCGCCCCTGGTTGTTTTTCGGCACCATTTTCGGCTCTCTCGGCTGGTGGTTCATCTCCCTGACCGCCACTCAGCCAGATGGCTTGAGAGGAATCTATCTGGCAGTGGTTGCCTATCTGATGCTGGCAGTGCCCGCTTTTGACTGGTTCCTGGGGCGGGCAGATAATGAAGATGAATTACCGCAAAGAGATCCGACAAAAACATTTGGTTATCAACTGCATCCCGCACAGTTCGGATTACTGCTTTGTCTGGCTGCCCAGACTGTTTCGATTGCCCATGAATCATTTTCTTCAATCGCACTTGTTTCCTGGAGTTTATTGCCGATTCTGGTCATCCGTACCGGAATCCTTCGCCAGTCCATGAGCTGGCTCCCCTGGATATCACTCTGTTTGATGTGGTTTGGTTGGTTCTTCTGCGGTCTTGATTTTAGTAATACTCCGATCAGTGTGAAGGGCTTGGGAAGTGCGGTTCAAAAGGATTTTCTGATTTTCATCTTCGGGATGATTCTGATTTACAGTGGTCTGGGTACGTTTCTTAGGCGAAATCTTCCGTTCAATCATCGCCACTCTTCGCTCATCTGGCTCGCACCACCAATCTGGATCAGTCTTGCCTATCTCCTCGTGACCGATCTCAGTATTGCCTGGGAGTGGAGCGCGGCAGCGTTTCTGCTTGGCCTGGTTTATCTGGTTTACTCCAATGTCCTGCTGATCAGAAATCGCACAGATCTAAACGGTCTTTGGCTTATTTTGGCTGCCCATTTTGCATTCTCCCTGGCAGCTGCCATGTTTTTCAGGCAGGCAACACTCTCACTGGTCCTCGGGGTGCAGCTCGTTTCATTGGTCTACCTGATGAACCGTTTTGAGGTACGTGGACTTGCCTGGGTTGTAAAAGGTGTACTGGGACTGGTTCTTGTCCGATTAACTTTTAACCCCTGGCTGCTCAATTACCCAGCAGACCTGCACTGGTCTTTCTGGACTTATGGCGGTGTCACACTATGCTGTGGTGCTGCTGCCTTAATGGTTGAGCGGGGACAGCAATTACGAAAGTGGCTTGAGGCAGGGGCACTACAGTTGTTTGTCTTGTTTCTGGCCGCAGAACTGCGGTACCAGCTCTATGACGGTATGATCTTCGTAAAAGAGTATAGTCTGCTCGAAGGTTCAATTAATACACTGATCTGGTCCGGGATTGGTCTTGCCTATTACTATCGAAGCAAGGCCTCAGAATTTTTGAGTTCTTTTTACCGTGGATGCTCACAGATTGTCTCCCTTATGGGACTGCTCAGTTATCTGGCAGTGATTTCAATTCTGAACCCACTCTGGAACAACGATACCCTGATCGGCTCGACCCCCATTGCCAACCTGCTGCTTCTCTCCTATGGTGCGCCCGTTGTAATGGCACTGCTCTTCTATCTGTTTTACGATAAGAGATACAAATTTTTTGTAGCAATTATTTCAGCCTTGTCCTTTTTTATCTTTTTGAATCTTGAAATCAGGCACCTGTGGCACGGTGGGCTGAATTACTATACACCGGTACTCGATGGAGAATTGTACACGTACTCGGTCGTCTGGATGGTGATCGCCGTTATTGCACTTCTTGCCGGGGCACTGAGCCAATCACGTGCACTCTATAATTCCGGCATGGGGCTGCTACTGGTGGTTATTGCCAAGATTTTTCTGATTGACATGTCCGATCTGACCGGCCTGCTCAGGGTTGCCTCTTTCATGGGCCTCGGTTTGGCATTGCTTGGCGTGGCATACCTGTATCAACGGATACTAAGCGGTGTGGCGGTAGCTGATGAGGAGTAGTTGGTTGTTGGATTGTATAAAATTTAGACTCAACCTGAGACGATCTACGGACTGGCTAGATCATATCTGACAGCCCATTGATAAACAGGAA